>NZ_PSVI01000027.1:0-50069 GCF_002931415.1 Rathayibacter sp. AY1E8 | reverse complement strand
GACGAGCGCGACGAGCGCGCAGCCGCCCAGAAGACGGCCGACGACGAGCGCGCCGCCGAGCGCGACGAGGACGACCCCCGCGTCGAGACGCACGCGGCTCCGGCCGTCGTCGAGACCGCGGAGTTCGTGGTCCGCGTCCAGGTCGAGCCGGTGGACGACGACGGCGACCCCCGCACCGCGACCGTCGAGGTCGCTCCGGCGGAGGAGTCCGAGCACGTCGAGCGCGACGAGGCCGCGGCCGATCGCGACGCCGCGTCCGACGACGCCCACCGCTCCGAGGACGACCGCGCATCGTCCGCCGCCGGTCGGGAGTAGTCCCGTGCGCACCCGCTCGTACGGCGCGCGACGCAAGCCGCGTGCGGCCTGGATCGCGCTCGGCACGGGCGTCGTGCTCTCGTTCGTGGTCGTCGTCGCCGTGCTGCTGCCCGTCCTCGGGTTGATCGGCGCGGCGGACGGCACCACGGCCGGGGCGCTCGACGTCCCGGTCGGCGCGATCGTCCTCTCGATCGTCCTCAGCTACGCGGTCGGCCTGGCCTGCCTCGCGGTCGCGTTCCTCTCCCGCAACGCGGCCCTCGCCTGGGTCGCCGCGGTGGCCGCCGTGATCGCGACGCTCATCGGCTCGATCTGGCCGCTCGTCGCGACCGGATTCGCCAGCGTCGACCAGGCGAAGGACGTCATCCCCTTCATCCAGGACCTGATCGCCCGGGTCCGGGGGTAGCGTCGGGGCGATGAGCTCCGACTACCTCCGCGCCTACGACGACCAGCTCCGCTCCGACGCCGAGACCCCGAGCGCCGTCTCCGTGACGCGCGAGGGGCCTCTGCGTCTGGTGACCTTCGCCGGCGGACGCGGCTTCGTCACCTACCGCGACCTCGCCGGCGCCTCCTCCGCGGAGATCGCCCGCCTGGTCGCCGCGGCCTGCGCGCACTTCGACGCCGATCCCGGCATCACCCGCGTCGAGTGGAAGACCCGCGGCCACGACGAGGCCCCCGGCCTGCACGACGCCCTCGTCGCGAACGGCTTCGCGCCGGACGAGGCCGAGTCGATCATGATCGGCCGGGTCGAGGCGCTGCTCTCGGACCGGCCGGTCTCGGAGGGGGTCGTGCTGCGGCGCGTCATCGACGAGCCGGACGTCCGCGCGTTCAGCGCCATGATCGACGCCGCCTTCGAGGAGGAGGTCGACGTGTCGATCGCCGATTCGCTCGTCACCCGCCTGGCGCGCGGCGACGGCATGGAGCTGTGGGTCGCCGAGGTCGACGGGCGGATGGCGTCCGGCGGCAGGCTCGAGCCCGTCCCGGGCACCGCCTTCGCCGGCATCTGGGGCGGAGCGACGCTGCCGGAGTACCGCGGACGCGGGCTCTACGGCCTGGTCACGGCCGCCCGCGCCGCCTCCGCACAGGCACTCGGGAAGACCCTCGTGCACAGCGACTCGACCGAGTACTCGCGGCCCATCCTGGAGCGCGCGGGCCTGGTCCGGGTGTCGACGACGACTCCGTACCGTCGACGTCGTCCGTAGTCCGCGCTCCGTGGGTTTGCGGGGATCCCGAGACGCGCGCTGAGCGCGCTACTCGATCAGCACGGCGGGGACCCTTGCTGGTCGAGTAGCGGCGCAACGGCGGATCGAGACCCGCCCCTTCGAGCGTGGGGGATCTCGATACGCGCGCTACTCGATCAGCGTGGAGGCCTGGTGAGACCCGCCCGATCGTGCGCGCGCTGCTCCGATCAGCTCGGGGACGTGATCTCGAGCGCGATGTTGTCGGGGTCGCGGAACTCGAGGAGGCTCATGCCGCCGGCGTCCTTGATCGGCTCGTGGGCGATGCCGAGGTCGTCGAGCACGGCCGCGGCCGCCTTCAGCGCGTCGAGGTCGGGGACGGTGAAGCTGACGTGGTCGAGCCCGACCCGGTCCTCGTCGAAGCGGTCGTCGCCGGGCGCGACGGGGCGCAGGCCGAGCAGTCCACCCGGGAACTGGTAGATCACGCCGCCGAACACGAACGCCAGCTGCTCCTTCTCCTCCGGCGACGCGTCGGCCGGCGGCGCCTCGAAGGCGACGTCGAAGCCGAAGACGGAGTCGTAGAAGGGGCGCGAGACGGCGATGTCGCGGACGGTGAGTCGGACGTGGTTGTAGTCGACAGCGGGGATCGGCACAGGGGTTCCTCTCGGCGGGGCGGGCGGAGTGCCCGTCTCCAGTGGTTCGGAGGCGGCGGGCCGCCGGTTCGGGGCTGGCGCCGCCTCCGAGGATCGGGTAGCGCGTCAGTCCAGCTCGGTCGGGCGCGCCGGCTCGGCCAGCAGGGCGCGCGCCGCCATCCCGATCACCGCGCTGTAGGTGGGGTAGGCGAAGCGGACGTTCGCGAGGGTCGCGAGGTCGACTCCGGCCGCCATCGCCGTGGTCACCGACTGCACGACCTCGATCGCGTTCTCGCCGACCGCGTGCGCACCGAGCAGCAGCTCGCGGCGCCGGTCGGCGATCAGCGTGAGGAACCCGTTCTCGCGGTCGTCGATGACGGCGCGGTCCAGGTGCGAGAACGGCACCGAGACGACGACGCACTGCGGGTCGCGCTCGCGGGCCTGCTCCTGCGTGAAGCCGACGCCCGCGTAGTCCGGGTCCGTGAATCCGCCCGCGGGCAGGAGGAACTGGGGCGTGCGCCGGTTCGCGCCGAGCACCGCGTTCTCGGCGGAGGCCTCCGCCTCGAACTGCGCCGCCTGGACGAGCATGTCGCGCCCGTTCGCGTCGCCGACCGCGAAGATGTGCGGCACGACGGTGCGGAAGTACTGGTCGGCGGGGATCGCCGAGTGGACGACCTCGATGCCCGCGTTCTCGAGTCCGAGGTCCTCGACGTCGGCGGGCCAGCCGGTGGCCATGATCACCACGTCGACCTCGACCGTCCGGTCCTCGCCGCCCTCGCGCCACGCGATCGCGAGCGAGCCGTCGTCCTGCCGCTCGATGCCCGACACCGTCTCGATCCCGGTGCGGACGCGGGCGCCCTGGCGCTCGAAGGCGGCGCCGACGTGCTCGGAGATGCTGGAGTCGGAGGTCATCAGGATCCGCGGGGCGACATCGAGGAGCGTCACCTCGGAGCCGAAGGCGTTGAAGACGGTGACGAGCTGGGCGCCCGTGTTGCCGCCGCCGATCACGGCGACGCGGCGCGGCAGCTCGGTCAGCCCGAGCACGTCCTCCGGCACGGTCGCGAGCTCGGCGCCCGGGATCGGCAGCCGCCGCGAGTGCCCGCCGACGCAGACCATGATCGAGCGCGCGCGGATCCGCCGCCCGCTGTCGAGCACGAGGGTGCTCTCGTCGACGAAGCGGGCGCGGCCCTCGTGGATCAGGTCGACCCCCGCCTCCTCGAACCGCTGCGCCTCGCGCTTGATCGAGCGCACCAGGTCGACGCGCTCGTGCACGTGGCGCACGGTCTCGGCCCAGTCGAGGACGGGAGTGCCGATCTCGATCCCGTAGTCGCCGGCGGAGCGGGTCTCGCGCATCATCCGCGCCGTCTTCGCCAGGACGCGGGTGGGCACGCATCCGGTGTTGACGCAGGTGCCGCCGACGCGCGCGGCCTCGAGCACGACGACGCGCGCTCCCAGCTCCGCGGCGCGGAGGGCGGCGGCCGTCCCCGCGGGTCCTGCGCCGATGATGGCGACGTCGTACTCGGCCTGCTCGGGAGTGCTGTCGGGCACGGGGACCTCCGGTTCTGGGTGTGCTCCGATCCTGCCGCTCCGCGCCCCGCCGCACCCGGCCTTGACAGCCCGCCCGCGGACCGGCGTCGCGGGCGTCCCGACGCTGAACATCGGCCGAGGACGGTTGCCCGGCGGGCGCCCGGCACGGTGGGATGACCGGGTGGGCTGCGGCGGGGGACTCGAGCGGAAGGCGCTCCGATGAGCGCCCGCACCTTCGGGGTGGAGGAGGAGTACCTCCTCGTCGACGCCGGCGCGTTCCTCCCGACCCCCGCGGCGCCGCTGCTGCTCGGCTCCGTCCGCGGCTCCGCGGCGGTCGCCCTCGCCGCCGAGCTCAAGGCGGAGCAGATCGAGGCGGTCGGCGCTCCCGCCCGCACGCACGACGCGCTGCTGGCCGGGCTGCGCGAGGGCCGCCGCCTGGCCGACGACTCCGCCCGCGAGGTCGGTGCCCGCGCCGTCGCGGTCGCGACCAGCCCCGCCGCGTTCGAGCCGCACCTCTCGGCCGACGAGCGCTACGACCGGATGGCCGAGCGCTTCGGCCTCGTCGCCCGCGAGCAGTTCACCTGCGGCCTGCACGTCCATGTCGGGATCGGGTCGCCGGAGGAGGGGATCGCGGTCCTCGACCGGCTGCGCGGCTGGCTGCCCGCCCTCCTCGCCCTGAGCACCAACTCCCCGCTGAGCGCCGGTGTCGACACCGGGTTCGCCAGCTGGCGCTACCAGTCGTGGGGGCGCTGGCCCACCGCCGGCCCGGTCGGCATCTGGGGCGACGTCGAGCAGTACCGGAGCGTCGTCGCCTCCCTCACCTCCTGCGGCGTGCTGCTGGACGAGGGCATGCTCTACTTCGACGCCCGTCTCTCCCGTGCGCACCCGACCGTCGAGGTGCGCATCGCCGACGTCCCGCTGCACGCCGAGGACTCGGCGCTGATCGCCGTCCTGATCCGGGCGCTCGCCGAGACGGCCGTGCGCGACGCGGGCGCCGGGGTCCCGCCCGTGGCGCTGCCGACTCCGGTGATCGCCGTCTCCTCGTGGCTGGCGAGCCGCCACGGCACGACCGGCGACCTCATCGATCCGGTCGACGGCTGCCCGGCCCCCGCCTCCGCGGTACTGGCGCGCCTGCTCGACCACGCGGGTCGGGCGCTGGCGGAGTCGGGCGACGAGGAGGTCGCGGCGTGCGGCGTCGAGCGGGTCCTGGCGCGGGGCACGGGCGCCGAGCGGCAGCGCGCGGTGTGGGAGCGGACGGCGTCCGCGGCCGAGGTGATCGCGGACGCGGCGGAGGCGACGCGCGCCTAGAGGCTCGCTGGTCGCGGGCTCACGGCTCGCTGGTCGCGGGCTCACGGCTCGCTGGTCGCGGGCTCACGGCTCGCTGGTCGCGGGCTCGGCGGTTCAGGGCTCGCTGGTCGCGGGGTCCGCCGACCCGGACTCCACCGTTCCGGACTCCTCCGCCTCGGGCTGCGGCGACTCCGGCACCAGCTGGTAGCCGCCCTCGATCGTCCCGTCCGGGCGGAGCAGGATCTGCGTGTACACCGGGGCGCCGCTGCGGAGCGTCGTACCGCTGACCCGGAGGGGCTCCCCGGCGAAGAACGCCTCCGAGCCGGTGCAGCCGGCGAAGAAGGACGCGTCCGGGCGCTGCACGGCGAGGCACACCGTGGTGCCGTTCGGCTCGGTGATCAGCAGGCGGTCGTTCTCGGCGGTGTCGAACCCGGAGCCGTAGACGACGGCCTCCCCGGCGAGCAGGGCGAGGCCCGGCGGGACGTCGGTGGTCGGCTCCCAGCCCTCGACGAGCGCGGCGAAGCGGTCGGCGGGATCCGCGGAGGCGGTCGGCGGGGCGACGGGGTCCGCGGGCGGAGGGAGGAGGAGCGCGGTGGGGACGATCGCGCCGACCGCGGCTCCGCCGACGATCGCGGCGGCGAGCACGAGGCGGCGGCGGCGGGGGTGCGGCGTCCGCGGGGCCGGCCGGTCGGGGTGCTCGGCGGGCGACTCCGGAGTCCCGGAGCCGGCGGTCGCCGACAGCGGGAGTGCGGTCGCGGGCAAGGGGAGAAGCGAGTCGGTCGCCGTCCAGGGATGCGCCGCGCCCGGCTGTGCCACGGACGGCGTGGCGCCGGTCTGCGCGCCGGACCGCGTCACTCCGGGAGGCGCGTCCTCCGCCTCCAGCTCGCCGAGCCGTCGCAGCGCCTCGCGCCGCTCGTCCCGGTCGGCGCCGTCGTCGCGGGGTCGGGCCGACAGGATCCGCTCGAGATCCCTGCGCTCGTCGTCCTCGGCCTGCACTCCGTCAGTATGGCGGCGCCGGACACGGGAACGGCCCGCGACCCCCGGGACTCCGCCTTCTCAGCGGTGTCCCGGTGGCCGCGGGCCGTTCCGGTGCGGGCGTCAGCCCGACGGGTTCTCGACCGGGTCGCCCTCGGGGTCGGTGGCCGTCTCGGGGTCGACGTGCTCGGGGTCGGTGGTCTGCGGGTCCTCGGGAGTGTTCTTCTCGGTCATCGGATCCTCCTTGTCGCTGGATGCGGAACGTGCGGACAGGTTCCACGCTACGGCGGGAGCTCCGTGGAGCGCGCCCGGTTGACTCCGCCGCCCGGTGTCCGGAACCGAGGTCAGGAGCGGCGGATCCGCCCGAGCGGCCCGTCACGCTGCTTCCGGCCTCGGCTCCGGACGCCGCTCGCCTCGGCCGGCCCCTTCACCCGTGGCAGCCGCGGGCCTCCACCGCAAGGCCTGGCAGCGCTCTGTCGCGATTCGTACGCTGAACCCCTCGAGCCGAGGAGCAGCAGCGCCACATGATTCGCACCACCGTCACCATCGAGGGCAAGACCTACGGGCTGTCCCAGGGGACCGACGTCGCCGAGCTGAAGCGGTCGGCGACCGAGGCGACGCAGGCCGGAGGAGGCCTCGTCGACTTCGTGATCGTGGGCAACCGCCAGGTCAGCGTCCTGATCTCGACGGGTGTTCCGGTGATCTTCGAGGAGCTCGAGGTGCCGGACGACGACCGCGACACCGGTGACGTCCACCAGCCGTGGGACGACATCGACTACCTCGACTGACCCCGTCCTCCCGGCCGCGCCGTGTCGCTGCCGGGTCCCAGACGCCTGAGGGGCGCCGCCGGCTGGACCCGGCGTCTCTCGGGCACCTCGTGCCGCGCTACTCCGCGGACTCGCTCTCGGCCAGCTCGCCCTCGACCAGCGTGCGGGCGGCCGAGGCGAGGGCCGAGCGGATGCGCTCCGCCGGCTCCTGCAGCATCGCCGCGATCGCGTCGACGTCGTGGCCGCCGGTGTGCCGGAGCAGCCAGGCCTGGCGCTCGAGCGTCGGCAGGGCGTGCAGGCGGCGGTGGAAGCCCGAGCGCAGCAGGTCGTCCTCGCGGATCGCCGGCGGGGCCTGCTCGGCGCGCTCCATCGCGGAGCCGCCGCGCTGCACGCTCGCGCGTCCGACCTCGGAGCGCATCAGGTCGAGGGCGCCCGTGTCGTCGAGTCCCTGCGGCCGTCCGCTGCGGACGGTGACCGCCGCGTGGCGGAGGGCGGCGCTCGCCGCGGAGTCCGACAGCGTGAGGCGGTAGGCGTACGCGTAGAGGCCGAGGGCGCGGTTCTCGAGGGCGCGGCCGGCGAGCAGCTCGCCCTGCTGCTGCGACTGCGTCATGCCGACGGCGGCGACGGGTCTGTCGTAGGTGGTCACGGTGACTCCTCGGCTCCGCGCGCTCCCGGTCGGGAAACGCGTCGGAGGCGATGCTAGGGAGTCGAGAACGATCGTTCTACCCTTGACTTCTCGGAATCTTTTTCGATGCGTGCGCATGGAAGCGCTTTCCCGACAACCGTCCTGGAAAGTGGAAGCGCTCTCACTCCCGCGCCGAGAGGATGCAGAACTCGTTGCCCTCCGGGTCGGCGAGCACGACCCAGGACTGCTCGCCCTGCCCGACGTCGGACCGCGTCGCCCCCAAGCCGACCAGCCGCGCGACCTCCGCCTCCTGGTCGTCCGGCACGAAATCCAGGTGCAGGCGGTTCTTCACGGTCTTGCGCTCGGGTACGTCGAGGAAGAGGAGGCTCGGCCCGCGGCCCGATGGGGCGAGCAGCTCGATGCCGTCCTCGTCCTCGTCGACGACGTCCCAGCCGAGGGCCTCCTGCCACCAGTGCCCGAGGGTCCGGAAGTCGGTGCAGTCGACGATGATCTCTTCGAGTCGGAGGGCCATGCACCGACGCTAATCGGCGCGGGGCGTGTCGGGGAAGTGCGTCCGGCGGGTCCGCGCGGCGCCGCGGCTCCGTCCGGCCGTGTCGTCCGCGGGACGGGTGCCCGTGCCGGTTCGGCACGACGGCTGGCGGCCGGAGCGGCGGCGCGGCATCCTCGACGCGGGTGCCTCTGCGCCCCGGGGACGAGGAGCAGCATGAGCACCGCACGCGAGCAGTGGGAGGCGCGCTACGCCGACTCCGATCGGATCTGGTCGGGCCGGCCGAACGCGACGCTGGTCGGGCTGGTCGGCTCGCTGCCGCCGGGCCGCGCCCTCGACCTCGGCGCCGGCGAGGGGGCGGACGCGCTGTGGCTGGCGTCGCTCGGCTGGCGCGTGACCGGGCTCGACCTCTCCGAGACGGCGCTGGGCCGGGCGCGCGCGGCCGCGGCCGAGCGGGGCGCCGACGTGGACTTCGTGCAGGCCGACCTCGCCGAGGACTGGCCGGTCGTGGGGGAGTCCGACCTGGTGACGGCGAGCTTCCTGCACTCGATGGCCGAGTTCCCGCGGATCGACGTGCTGCGGCGGGCGGCCTCCGTCGTCGCTCCCGGCGGCCGCCTCGCCGTCGTCTCGCACGCCGCGCCCCCGCCGTGGGCGAGCGGCGACGACCACCGCCACGGAGCGATGCACCTCGTCGGCCCCGAGGAGGAGCTCGCCGAGCTGGCCCTCGACCCCGCCGAGTGGACCGCGGAGCTCGTCGAGACGAGGGAGCGCGCCGTGACCGCTCCCGACGGCACGGCAGCCGTGCTCCTGGACGGCGTGATGCTCCTGCAGCGACGCGGCTGAGCAGGCGCCGCTCGAGGACCGCGGCCGGGCTAGCGTGGTCCGCGACCCCGACCCCGCAGGAGGCGCCGATGCCGCTCGATCCGTACCTCGCCGCCCGGCTGCCTCTCCTGGCCGGCCTCGCGTATCCGCTCGACGCCGAGCAGGCCGCCCGCATGGCCGCGTTCGAGGAGGATCCGGGGCCCTGGTCGCTGCCCGAGGGGATCGACGTCGTCACGGAGACCGCGTCCGGCCCGCACGGACCGGTCCCGCTGCGCGTGTACTCGCCCGCCGCGCCCGAGCGCGCTCTGCTCTGGGTGCACGGAGGAGGGTTCGCCGCCGGGAGCATCGACATGCGCGAGTCGCACGTCGTCGCGGCGGAGCTCGCCCACCGGGCGGGGACCCGGGTCGTCTCCGTCGACTACCGGCTCGCCGGCCCCGACGTCCGCTACCCCGTCCCGCTGGACGACGTGCACGCCGCCTGGCGGCACCTCCGCAGCACGGAGTCCGGATCCACGCCCGTCGCGATGGGCGGCGCGAGCGCGGGAGCGGCCCTGGCCCTCGGTGCGGTCCTCCGCGAGCGCGACGCCGGTGCGCGGCTGCCGGAGCACGTGCTCCTGGCCTACCCCTTCGCCCACTTCCCCAACCCCGCCGTCGACGACGCGATCGCGGCCGAGCTGCGCGAGCTGCCGCCGGTCCTCCGCTTCCCTCCGTCGAGCATCGAGGGCATGGTGCGCACCTACCTCGGGCGGATCTCCGACCTCCCCGTCGAGGCGCTGCCCGGCTCCGCGCCGCTGGCGGGTCTGCCTCCGGTCACGGTCCTCGTGAACGAGTACGACGAGCTGCGGGGGTCAGCGGAGCTGCTCCTGCGCCAGCTCGCGGAGGCGGGCGTCGCCGTGACCGGGCACCTGGCCGCCGGCATGCCCCACGGGCACCTCAATCGGACGCCGGCGCTGCCCGAGGTCGACCGCTCGCTGCATCTCTTCGCGGCTCAGCTGCGCGCGATGGGCTGAGGCGCCCGGCCTCGTCCCGTCCGCTCCGCCCCGCTCAGCTCAGGCGCGGTCCGCACCGTCCCGCTCAGGCGCGGTCGTGCAGGGTGACGTGGTAGCCGTCCGGGTCGGCGAAGGTGAAGGTGCGCCCGAACGGGCCGTCGATGGGAGCCGCGACGACGGGGTGCCCGTCGGCGACGAGCGCGTCGTGGATCTCCTGCACGCCGGTCGCGTGCAGCCAGATCGCGGCGCCCATACCGGGGCGGGAGGCGGAGTCGAGGTCGGTGCCGGGCGCGAGGTCGCGCAGGGCGAAGGCGATCGGAGTCGTCGCGAAGACGACGGCGTGCGGCGGGCCGGCGGGCGAGCGGACCAGGCCGAGGTACTGCTCGTAGAACGCCTGGGACGCCGCGAGGTCGCGGACCTGGAGTGAGACGAAGTCGGGGCCGGTGACGGGCATGGGGTTCCTCCTCGGTTGTGTCAGCTTTCTGACACATTGGAGCGTATGTCAGAATACTGACATGAGTCAAGACGGCATCGACCTCGAGACCTCGCTCGGCTACCTCCTCAAGGAGGCCTCGAGCGCCCTGCGCGCGGCGATGGAGGCGGTGCTCCGCCCGCTCGGGATGACGGTCACCCACTACTCCTGCCTCGAGCTCCTCGCCCAGCGGCCGGGCCTCTCGAACTCGGAGCTCGCGCGGGGCGCCTTCGTCACCCGGCAGTCGATGAACGTCCTGCTGCAGACTCTGGAGCGCGACGGCGTCGTCACCCGCCCCGACGCGGCTCCGGTCGGCAAGGCGCTCCCCGCCCGGCTCACCGAGCGCGGACGCCGCAGCCTCGCCGAGGCCTCCTCCGCCGTCCGCGGGGTGGAGCTGCGGATGCTGGAGGGGCTCGCGGAGGAGGAGCGGCAGGCGGCGGCGCGCCTGCTCCGCGGAATGATCCGGTCGCTGCGCGCGGACGACCGCACTTGAGGGGGCCGGCGATACGGCGTACGGGATCTTTGTCGGCGTGTTCGCGGGCGCTCTGGTGTTCCCGATCGTTCGCGGCGATGATCAGCCAGGACACAGGTGTCAGCAGAGACATTCGGAGCACCCCCTTGAGTGCGGAGAACGCTTGAACGGCGCACGCGAGAACCGCCAAGGTCTCTCCCTCTTCGTCACCGTCTCGAACGAGCCGTCCGCCGACACTCTCGCGCTCGCTGCTTCCTGCCCGCGAAGGATGCGGTGGGCGCACGGGCGTCTTCGACCGCTTGTTCGATACTGATCGCCTGGGGACGGCTGCTCTCACTAGAGTCGTGGCGTGGGACGCGAGCTGCAGCTGGGTGAGGCTCTTGCGCGGGTGGAGGCTCTCGGATCGTCGCTGGTGCGGCTCACCAGTGAGCAAGCCGTCAGGGCTGAGATCCAGTCGACCGCTCAAGAACTCTGGTCACAGCTCGCCCCTCGCGATCGTGCCGCGCATCGGAAACTCGGCGCGAGGGTACTGGTGGAAGCGGCGGTCGCGTCCTGGAAGACGAACAGTCGACGAGTGGCGCTGTCGTTGCTCCGGCAACCGGTGCGTCAAGGTCCGCCGCCGCTCAGTTTCGTGGGGATGTCAGATTCCGAGGCGAGGAGTCACCTCGGGGAGCGTCACCGCGAGAAGGAGCGATCTGCCGAGGTTGTTCCGCGACCGCCCAAGCTCTTGATCATGTCCGCTGGGGAGAAACTGGCCTTCGGCTCGTTGGTCGAACCCACGACCCCGCCGAGGTCGGATGGACCGGTCTGGCACCGCGGTCCGGACTCAGGACCCGGCGGCAACTACGGCTATCCGCGGAGTCTGGCAGCATCCACGAACCAGGACCGGCCTTGGAGAGAGGCTGAGCGGGAGGTCTGGCGCTGGCTGATCCGCCAAGGCGTTGCACGTGCCCGGTTGGGACGCGGATCCAGGGACGGAGGGATCGATATCGAGTCCGTCGATCTCATCGTGCAGGTGAAGTATCAGACGCGACCGATTTCCGAACCCGCGGTGCGAGATCTGTGCGGCGCATCGATGATCGATCAGAAAAAACCAGTCATTGTTTCCAAGTCCGGCTTCACCAGGTCTGCTTTCGCGTTTGCAGATCGGTCGGGAACCGCACTCTTCCGCTACGAGCCGGATTCACCCGAACCGATGAATGCCCATGCGAAGACCCTTCTGATCCGTCTAGGTGAGAGAGCTGTGCAGTGATGGTCGCTGAGTTCGCGAGGCACGGCTGTCCAAGGTTCTCCGGATCTCCGGGCTGATGCGTCCTGAGGCCGCGCTGTTCCGCCGTCTGTAGGAACGGGCGCCGCGCGCTCGCCGGTACGGTCGCGCTCATGGCAGCAGGAGGAGCGGTGCGCCCGCTCGACGTCGGGATCGTCGGCGGCTCGATCGGCGGACTGTTCGCCGCGGCCCTGCTCGTCCGCGACGGGCACCGCGTGACGGTCCTCGAGCGGTCGGCGACGGGCCTGTCGCGGGAGGCGCCGGGCTGGTGGCCCAGCAGGACCTGATCGACCTCCTGCACGCGATCGGCCGCGACGACGAGGCGCGGGTCGGCGTCGTCGCGCACGAGCGGATCACCCTCGACCGCTCCGGGCGCGTGATCGGCCGCGACCCCTCCCCGCAGACGCAGGTGTCGTGGGACCACCTCGACGACACGCTCCGCTCGCGGCTCCCCGCCGACCGCTACCTCCTCGGTCACGCCGTCGCCGGGGTGCGCCCCTCGACCGGGACGGACCCGGTCGTCGTCGAGCTGCGCGACGGGAGCGGCCTGGAGTTCGACGTCGTCATCGGAGCCGACGGCCTCGGATCCGTCATGCGCGCGGCGGTCGCGCCCGAGGCGCCGGGGAACCGCTACGCCGGCTACTCGACCTGGCGCGGGCTGATCCCGGAGTCGGCGCTCTCCGCCGAGGCCGCGGCGACTCTGCTCGGACGCTTCGCCTTCTACACCGCGCCCGGCGAGCACATGCTCGGCTACCTCGTCCCCGGACCAGCCGGCGAGGTGGAGCCCGGCCGACGGCGCTACAACTGGGTCTGGTACCGGCCCCTCTCCGAGGACGCCCTCCGCGGAGTGATGACGGCGTCCGGCCGTCCACCGGAGAGCGTGTCCCTCGCGCCCGGCGACCTCGCTCCCGATCTCCGCCGCCGGCTCGAGGAGGACGCGCTCGACCGCCTGCCGCCGGCCTTCGCGGCCGCCGTCCTGGCCGAGCCGCAGCCCTTCCTGCAGGCGATCGTCGACTACGTCCCGCCGCGGACGGTCCGCGGCCGGGTCGCCCTCCTCGGTGACGCCGCCGTGACGGTGCGGCCGCACACGGCCATGGGCGCGGCCAAGGCGGCGGGCGACGCGCTGGCCCTCGCCGGCTCCCTCGCGCGGCACCCGGTCGACGAGGCGCTCCAGCGCTACGAGGCCGAGCGGCTCCCCGTCGGCCGCGCCATCGCCGAGTACGGCAGGCGCGTGGGCCGCTCGATCCCGCTGCTGTCCGAGTGACCGCAGCAGCATGCGCCCGGCCGAACCCGGATCGACGGCGCGAGCCGATCCTCGGTCGGAGCGGACATGGCTCGCGCTCGCCCTTCAGCGTGCAGGGTCCGATGCGCTGCCCGGCGGCGACTCGAAGGGAAGCTGGAACGGGGGTTCGCAGCATCGCATGGTCGCCACCACGTGGCGCCGGCGCGGACGATTGCAGTCGATAGCGACGAATTAGGTTTCGGCTAGAGGTGACTATCATCGGCTAGATGTTGCCTGAGCAGAACCCCTATAGCCCTGGATCCGGTCGGCGGCCGCCCGAGCTCGTTGGTCGGACTGGCGAGCTCGAAGCGTTCGACACGATCCGCGCTCGTGTCACGCATGGAATGAGCGATCGCGGCATCGTCCTCACGGGCCTCCGCGGCGTCGGCAAGACGGTGCTGTTGAACGAGATGCACCGCATGGCGGAGTCGTTCGAGTGGCTCACGGTGCGCCTCGAGGCGCGTCGGGATGAAGGCGGCGCGCGGGCCGTACGGCGTGCCCTGGCTCGAGAGCTCGTCGTGTCCGCTCGCAAGCTCACCCGCTCGAAGCCGACGGCGCTGATGCGAGAAGCACTCGGCACGATCTCCTCGTTCAATGCGAAGGTCGGTGCAACGGGGATCGAACTCGGAGTCGCACTCAACGACGGACGTGCCGACTCCGGCGACGCTGAAGTCGACCTCCTCGAGCTCGTCGAAGACGTTTCCACCGCTCTGGGGGAGCGTCGTCGTGCCTTCGGTGTGTTCGTCGATGAGATGCAGGACCTCGATGCGGAGACGATGGGTGCGCTCATCGCCGCTCAGCATGCGGCGAACCAGCGGGAGTGGCCGTTCTACATCATCGCCGCCGGCCTCCCGAATCTCCCCCGTGTCCTCACCGAGACGCGTTCGTACGCCGAGCGCCTCTTCAACTACCGACAGATAGGCACCTTCTCTCGCGACGATGCGGCGCACGCTCTCCGAGAGCCCGCGGAGCGGCTCGGCGCTGAGTTCGCTCCCGATGCGCTCGAGATTCTCCTCGAAGCCGCAGGCGGCTACCCGTACTTCATTCAGGAGTACGGGCAGGCCGCATGGAACCTCTCCAGTCGTCTTGTCACTCTGGCCGACGCCACGGCAGCAGTGCAGTACGGGACCGAACAGCTCGATGCCGGATTCTTCCGCTCACGATGGCAGCGAGCCACGCGCTCAGAGCGACGAATGCTCCGCGCCATGGCAGCCGACGGTGAGGGACCCTCCTCCACCGCTCTCGTCACGCAGCGAATGGGTATCCCGACAACCAGCCTCGGGCCCTACCGTGCCGCGCTCATCAGCAAAGGACTGGTCTACTCACCCGAGCACGGCCAGATCGCCTTCACGGTCCCCGGCATGGCTGGATACGTCGACCGCCACCACGAGGACCTCGACGACGGGAGCCCGAGCGTCTGAAGTCGACCAGACGTCTCCTCTCTCAAGGGCTCGGAGTCCGGTCGCGTACGGGACGTCGCAGAACAGTAGGCCTGGGGAGGCATCAAGACGGAGAACCAGGGACGGCCCTGATCTTCCGGCTGGTCTCCTCAGGTGAGCCGAGGTCCGTGCTCGTCACGAGTTCATCCGCCGCCCCGCCTGGCCGCTCCCCGCCGTCCGCCGCGCGTCCCTTGCTCCTCGACCGCGGAGACGGCACCCTCGGGTGACGGCCCACGGCGAAGGAGACGCATGGACGACGACGGACTCCTGGCTGCGCTGCTGCGGGGACGGCCGGCGACGCTGGCCGACGCGGCGGAGCTGACCCACATCGACGAGGCCGAGGTCGCTGCGGCGATCGAGCGGCTCCGCGGCCGGGGGCTCATGGGCGGCGAGGGCGAGCAGCTCGACTTCCCGGCACCGATGGAGTGGGCGGCCGCGGCCATCGCCCGGCACACCGAGTCGGCGCGGCGGGCGGGCAGGGAGTCCCTGGACGGGATCGAGCGCGTCGTCGCGGGCCTGCCGATGCTGCTCGGCGCCTGGCGGGTCGGCGAGGACACGTCGGATCCCGTGCCGACCCTCCTCCGCCACGGGCCGCACGCGTCCGAGGACCTCTGGTTCGACCTGGTGCGCCGCGACTCCGGCTCGCTCGTGGCGGTGCTCCCGAACGTGGAGCGGTTCCTCGATCCGCCGACGGAGCGGGCGATCCGCTTCGGGCACGCGCTCGCGGCGAAGGACCGGGTGCGCGTCATCATGCCGGCCGCCGGCGCGCGCGACCCCCGGGTGCTCGCCCGGGTGGAGGCGTACCAGGCGGCGGGCGTCGAGTACCGGCTCCTCGAGAGCCCGCCGAGCTGGTTCTGGGTCGACGGCGACCACCTCGCCGTCCCGTTCGAGTGGGGCGAGACGAAGCCGACCAGCGTGCTCGGCGTGCGCCACGCGGCGCTGGCGGGGCTGGTCGAGTCGTACTTCGAGGTGCTGTGGCGGCAGGCCGCTCCGATCGGCGCCGTCGACCAGAGCTGGCTGCCGCTGCTCCGGCTGATGCGCCAGGGCGTCACGCTCGAGACCGCGTCGCACCGGCTCGGCATGAACCCTCGGACCGGCCGCCGCCGCGTGGCCGCCGCGATGGAGCACTACGGAGTGGCGACGCTCTTCGCGCTCGGCACGGCGTGGGCGGCGGACTCGCGCACCCGCGACGGCGACGCCGGTGCCGGAGAGCCGGTGCTCGACGATCCGGAGGCGCTCGAGCCGGGAGTGCTGGACGACGGCGAGATCGACCTCGCCGAGACGGTGCCGCGCGATTGAGCCCCCGCGGTACCGAGCCGTGCGGCCGACCCCTCGACGCCTTCGGGTGGCAATGAGGAGTCGGCCGATGCGCCCGCCCGGGCACCTCTCCAGTGTCCGGACGTGACCACGGCGGGGACAAGAGCCTGTAGCGGACACGTCCGCAAGAGGACACCGCACCCGGGAGCGGATCGCCGGCGCTCCCGCTCGGAGGCGGGCGCGTGCCAGGCTTGCCGCATGGATCTCGAGGTGCGGCCGGGGCTCGTCGTCCCCGCATCGGAGCTGCAGTGGCGGTTCTCGCGCTCCTCCGGGCCCGGCGGGCAGCACGTGAACACCTCCGACAGCCGCGTTCAGCTCACCTGGAACGTCGAGGAGTCGACGGCCCTCTCGGACGAGCAGCGCTCGCGTCTGCTCGAGCGCCTCGGGCGGCGGCTCGTCTCCGGAGCGGTCACCGTCACGGTGGCGCAGCAGCGCTCGCAGCTGCGCAACCGCGAGACGGCCCTCGAGATGCTCCGCGGGATCATCACCGCGGCCCTCGCGCCGCCCTCCGCCCCGCGGCGCCCGACCCGGCCCACGCGCGGCTCCACCCGCCGCCGGCTCGCCGCGAAGCAGCAGCGCTCCGAGACGAAGCAGCAGCGCCGGCGGCCGCCCGGCGACTGAGCGGAGCCGCGGGGCCCGCCTGGCGGTTGCGCGGAGTCGCAGGGTCCGCCCACAGGCTGCGCGGAGCCACGGGCCCCGGTCGCGCCGGACCCCGCTCAGGGAGTGAAGAACGCCTCGATCGCCGCGGTCAGGGCGACCAGGTCGTCCACGTGGGCGAGCTCGCGCGCCGAGTGCATCGAGAGCAGCGGCACTCCCACGTCGACCGTGGAGATGCCGAGCCGGGTCGCGGTCAGCGGGCCGATCGTGGATCCGCACGGCACCGAGTTGTTCGAGACGAACTCCTGGTACCCGACGCCGGCGCGCTCGCAGACGCCCGCCCACAGCGCCGCACCGCGCGCATCCGTCGCGTAGCGCTGCGTCGCGTTGATCTTGAGCAGCGGCCCCTTCCCGGCGACCGGCTGGTTCGCCGGGTCGTGCTTCTCGGAGTAGTTGGGGTGCACGGAGTGGCCGGCGTCGGCCGAGAGGCACCAGGAGGCGGCGATCGCCCGGGCGCGCTCGTCGACGCCGGCGCCGAGGGCCGTGCCGATGCGCGAGAGGACGTCCTCGAGGAACGGCCCGCTCGCTCCGGACCGGCTCGCCGAGCCGAGCTCCTCGTGGTCGAAGGCGGCGAGCACGCTGATGTGCGCGGGCGGCGCCGCGGGATCGGCGCTCGCCGCGAGGAGCGCGACGAGGCCGGCGTGCACGGAGCTGAGGTCGTCCATCCGCCCGGCGGCGAGGAACATCTCGTCGATCCCGAAGCGGCGCGGCGCCTGCGTGTCGGCGGTGAGCAGGTCGTAGCCGGCGATGTCGGAGGCGTCGTCGAGCCCGGCGTGCGCGGCGAGCAGCTGGAGCAGGTCGACCTCGGAGGCGTCGCCGATGCCGAACACGGGGACGGTGTGCTTCTGGCGGTCGAGGGTGAGGCCCTCGTTCGCCGTGCGGTCGAGGTGGATCGCGAGCTGCGGGATCCGCAGCAGCGGGCCGGTCCGGAGCAGGCGCGTCGAGCCGTCGCGGGTGACCACGCGCCCGGCCAGCTCGAGCTCGCGGTCGAGCCAGGAGTTGAGCAGCGGGCCGCCGTAGATCTCGACGCCGGCCTGCAGCCAGCCCTTCGAACCGATCGTCGGCCGGGGCTTGAGCATGAAGCCGGGGGAGTCGGTGTGGGCGCCCAGGATGCGGAAGGGCGTGGTCGCCCCGGAGCCCTCGGGCAGGTGCCAGGCGATGATCGCGCCGTCGCGGACGACGTAGTACCGGCCGGGCCCCGCGGGCCACGCCTGCGTCTCGTCCAGCCCCGTGAATCCGGCTCCCTCGAGGCGCCGTGCCGCCTCGGCGGCCGCGTGGTACGAGGAGGGGGAGGCGGTCAGGAACTCGGCGAAGTCGGCGATGTGGTCGTCACGCGTGGTCATCCCTCCAGTGAAGCACGCGGCGCGGCCGGGACGGGGAGGGTGCCGGGGGAGCCCCTGCGGCGGCCGTCACGGCCGGGCAGGAGCACCCCGGGGCGGAGGGTCAGCGCCGGGTCAGGTCGACGTCGGCCTCCGCGGCGATCGCCTTGATCAGCGCCGAGGCGTTCTCCCCGCCGAAGCCGGCGGCCATCGCCTCGTCGATGTAGTGGCGGGCCGTCGCGACGCCGGGGACGGGTGCGCCGACGCTGTCCGCGTAGGCCTGGATCAGCCCCGCGTCCTTCTGCACCAGCGCGAGGGCGAAGGACGGCGAGTAGTCGCCGGCGACAGCCTGCTCGACCCGCTGCGGGCGTCGCACTTCCCCGTTCGAGTCCGCGACGGCCGAGGACGCGGTCATCACGGACGCGGAGTTCAAGTCAGTTGCCGCGGATCTGATGAACATCCGCAGCACGATCGGGTACGTCTCGAGCAACCTCAACCAGCTCGCCCCTCGGTGGCGCCAGCGGGCGAGGGCTGATGCGCAGAAGTTGTGCGCGGGAAGAGGTGCTGAACCGCTCGTCGCCGCGTGAGGAGGGGGCGACGAGCGGTTCAGCGCTGGTCTTTCGGGTGTCGTCAGCGCACGACTCCGTCGATCTCGAAGCTGTCGAAGCTGCCGGCGAGGTACGGGTCGGGGAACTGTGACTTGCCGAGGAAGTTGCCGCTGGTGCGGCCTAGGTCCTTCGGAGCGAGCGGCATGGCGGTGTTCTGCCCGACCTGCACTCCGTTGGCGAAGATCGTTCCCGTCGTCGTGCCGTTCGTATTCGCCTTGAAGGTCACCTTGATGTCGGTCCACTGCCCAGCGGGCATCGTGAAGTTCGTCGAGATCCGTGTCTCCGCTCCATTACCGGAGGTCGTGAGGGCGAGCCCTAGCTTCCCGTCAGTCGACTTCGGCGTGAGGAACACGTACTTCTGGGTGCTGCTGCCGAAGTCGAACAGCCGGCTGAAGGTGGAGATCGAATCGACCTTCACCCTCATCGAGATGGTCAGGTCCTTCGAGCGTGACAGGATGTCCGACGGCAGCTGGGCGAAGGCCCCGTCGCTTCCGTTCAGCCGCAGCACGCTCGCCGTGCCGTCGGTGGCGGTTGCCGCCGTCCCCTTGAGCGCGAGCGCGTTGCCGTTGCCGGAGGCGTCGGGGACGGTGCCGTTCGACGATGAGTCGAAGGTGTAGGTCACCCAGTCGGCCGGGAGCGGCTGCAGGGCTTGAACGGTCACGGACACCGTGTCGGTGGTCGCAAGGACGCCGTCGCTTGCCCGGAGTGCGAACACGTAGCTGCCGGCGGTACTCACCGACGCAGACGTGCGGCGAGCAGTCGGCGACGCGAAGGTCGCGGTGGCACCGGCAGGAGCAGACTGCACGCTCCACTGCGTCGTCAGGGTTCCGTTCGGCGAGCCGAGTCCGTCGTCGGAGGCGGATCCGCTGAGCTGGATCGGATCGAGTCCGAGGGACAGCCCGGCCTGGTCGGGTCCGGCGTTGACGGTCGGCGCCGCATTCGCGCCCGGGGCGGTCGAGACCAGGTGGACGATGTACGTGCTGCCGGCGGGCGCATCGAACGGGACGCGGACCGGCGCGGGAAGCGTTCCCGCGAGAGAGGCGGGCCGGTAGACGTTGACGGTGCGCTGGCGCACGCCGTTCACGATGACCGCGTAGCTGCCCTGCGCGAGGCCGCTGACCTCCGCGATGCCGGAGTGTGCGGTGCCGGTGCGGTTGAGCATGTCCAGGCGCAGGTCGGCGCTGTTCGAGCCGACGATCGCCTGCGAGTAGGCGTCGTTCTCGAGGTCGACCGACAGCTGCTGGGTCACCAGGTTGAGGCGGCGCTGCAGGCCGTCCTTCGGGATGACGGTGGTGGAGTAGGCGTCCCGCGAGACGTCCGCTCCGTATCCGACGACTCCGAAGATCGGGTCATCGGTGACGACGTCGGCGCTGAGGGTCTGCAGGGTGCCCCACAGTCCGAGATCGCTCTCGCCGGTCATGCCCCGCCAGCCGTTGTTCAGCTTGACGTTCGCGCCTCCGCCGACCCCGAGGGTGCCGAGGTTGCCGCGCTCGGCCTGGTACGACCACGATGCGGCTCCGATGTTGGCCGGCGCGTTGCTGATC
Organism: Rathayibacter sp. AY1E8; assembly: GCF_002931415.1. Taxonomy (NCBI): domain Bacteria; kingdom Bacillati; phylum Actinomycetota; class Actinomycetes; order Micrococcales; family Microbacteriaceae; genus Rathayibacter; species Rathayibacter sp. AY1E8. The sequence goes on along the minus strand of NZ_PSVI01000027.1, from coordinate 30,070 downwards.
TGGCCGGAGTTGATGGTCGCGAGTCCTGCGACCTTGCCGGCGTAGTTCAGGCGCTGCAGCTCGGCGCGGCGCGCGGCGGTGATGGCCGTGGTTCCGGTCTCGAGTGCTGCGGTGTGGTTGATGTAGTCGTCCATCGTGTAGCCGGCGAGGGAGGCGCTGTACTGGAACTGCCACCAGTTCTCGCCCGTGATGGTGGTGGGGTCGGAGTACCAGTACCAGACGGGCATGCGTCCGCGGGCGGCCTCCGTCTTGGCGACGATGTCGCGCATGACGCGCAGGGCGTTCGTCTTGTCGTCGTTCACATTGAGCTTGGCGAGGGTGTAGACCGCCTCCTCCCCCGTGTTGTCGTAGCTGTACTCGGAGCCGTAGGGGTAGGCGTTGGAGGAGAAGTTGGCGTACTTGATCGCCATCTTCGCTTCGATGTCGTTGGCCTGCGTGTCCAGTCCCTCGGCGCGCAATGCGGCGATGAGATCGGGTGTCGAGAGCTCACCCATGAGTCCGGTCTCCCAGTTGTAGGCGACGGGTCCCTCGTAGAGCTCCTTGAAGATCCCGTAGGCCGTCGTCAGGTACCACTGAGCGGGGTGGGCGTAGGCGATCGCGGAGGGGTTCTGCTTGGCGATGTTGTACATGCCGAAGAACGTGTTGTAGACGTGCGGGTAGGCGTAGCCGCGGTAGCCGGGCGTGGTGTTCAGGCTGCCGGGCTTCCCCTGCTCCCAGAAGTCGTAGACGGTGTACTTCGGCGCGGCGCTGGGCGACGTGTTCCCCATCAGGTTCTCCCAGACGGCCTTCTGGAGGTAGTCGTCGAGGGCCTTGATCTGGGTGGCGTCGGGCAGGGCGACGAGCTTCTCCGCGAGGAACTGGCCGTGCGGGAGTCCCCAGTCGTCGCCGAGCCCGTAGTAGCCGGCGTACTCGTTGCGGCGGCCCTGAGGGGCGTTCGTCGTGGTGGCGAGGCTGCCGTCGGGGGCGTTCATCATCCAGTCGTCGAAGGTGTAGTTGCGGATGTCGCTCGCGGAGAGTCCGTCGGACGGCTTCCACTGGGTCTTCTCGACCATGAACTTCGCATGCGTGTCGAGGAGTCCCGCGACACTGTCGATCACGGAGAACTGGAGGACGGACTGCCGCGCGGCGCCGGTCTGGTCCGTGTACGAGACGGTGACGTCGTTGGCGCCCAGCTGCGTGCGGTCGAAGGTCATCCCGTAGATCCGGTAGTCGCCGTTGCTCCGGGAGAACGTCACGACGGGGTTCGTGGGCGCTGACCCCTTGAGGTCGTTGCGGTTGCGCGCGATGACTGACGTGATGGTGCCCTTGATCCGGAACGCCATCTCTGCGCGCCGGTCGATGGGCACGATGAGTCCGGGGACGACCGTGGTGTCGAGCAGCCCTCGATCGAACATCGTCTGCTTGAGTGCTGCGTCGTCATCGACCTTGCCGATGCGATAGGTGTAGCTCTTCGTCGCGCCCGGCGCGATGGCGACACTGGTGGAGTTGAGGTAGCCGCGGTTGGTCTTCTGGATCGCGGTGGAGTGCGGGTAGTAGATGTTGAGGCCCTTGATGTTCGAGCTCTCGTTCGCCGAGTTCCAGGCCCAGGAGGTGTTGCCGACTTCCTCGGTGCGCCAGCGGTCCTGGTACTCGAAGCCGGAGCCGGATGCGGTGTCGGCGGTCATGGCGATGAACGGGCCCTGGCCGCTGGGACGCTCGAGAGTGACGTAGGAGCCGTTCTTACCCAAGTAGGAGTGTGTGAGGACCCGGGTCTCGTAGATCGAGTCGCCCTGCCTCCATAGCTCGTTGCCGGGAACGGGGACACCCCAGTCGCCGATGACGAGCTGCGTGGCCGCGGTGTTCTTGACGTCCTGCTTCCAGACCAGGGAGCCGTCGGAGGCGAGAGAGTACGTCTCGGTGACGGTGAAGCCCTTCACGCCTTCCGCGTTGGTGGAGTTCTGGTGGGTGACCGTCACACTGCTCGACGTCGCCGAGACGGTGCGGCCGTCGGCCGACTGGGAGGTCCACGCGGTCTTCCAGGGGTTCGCGCCGACACCGGTGGTCGACACTGCTCCCGTGCCGTTCGCGTAGGAGAACATCAGGTTCCCGAACCACTGGCGGTACTTGCTGTTCGTCTCGCGGGCCTGCTCCGGAGCGCTGTCCGGGTTCATCAGGTATTCGGTGTCGTGTAGGTCGCCGACGATCTTGAGCGACTGCATCGACCCGTCCGCGGCGAAGCTCGCGCGGATCTTGTCGGAGGCGAGCGTGTAGGGGTAGCTGGTGGCGGCGTCGGCGGTCTGGCCGACCACCACCGATCCTGCTGCGGCGATGACGCCGATCGTGAGTGCCGCGAGCAGCCGAGAGGCTCTGCGTGAGAGGAGGGACATGTCCTGCCTTCTTCGTCGAAGTGCGGATGCGGTGACCGGCGGCCGCCGCAGAGGAGCGAGGATCCGCCCGGCGGTGGGAGCTCGCCCGGGAATCAGGAGTGGTTCACGGGAAGCCAGATGCGCATCGACACGGGACCTCGGGATCCCCACGACCGGTACGGGGTGAGCGCCACGGTCAACGGCCGTCGGTGCGGGGTTCGAGGGATTCTGGAGAAGGGCCATTCGTGCTCGTCGCGTTCGGCGACGCTGCCGGCGAGCGTCACACGCCCCTCTCGTGCGATCGGGACCGCTCCGGCGTCCAGGGCGATGTCGTCGACGTGGGCGCCGGCGGGGAGGTCGACGGACTCGAGGCAGAGGATGTCCGGTCCGTGCTGGACGGCGACGGTGCCGCGGGTGGCATCGATCCTCTCGTCGGGCTGCACGAGGACGGGTTCGAAGGGGAGGTCGAGTTCGATCCGGTCGCCGACGCGGAAACGCCGTTCGAGGTGGAGCGTGCCGTGGAACGGTCCGGTCGGCGTCTCGGCAGCATCCCCGTCGGCGGAGACGACGACGACGTCCGCGTTCGTCGCCCAGGTCGGGATCCGCAGCGTCAGAGTCCACGGCTCGACGGGTGTGCGCGTGATGGTCACGGCGACTCGCCCCCGCTCCGGCAGGTCGCTGGAGACCTCCATCGAGACGTCTCCCTGGAGGAGAGCGGCGGAGATCGTGGCGGACGCGTACTGGTGCAGCTGCACACCCTTCGCATCGGTGGTGGCGAGGTAGCCGGACAGCGAGGCGAAGGTGCGGGCGAGGTTGTTGGGGCAGCAGGCGACGTCGAACCACGCCGCCCGCTGACTGGAGTCCGCGCGCTTGGACTGCTCCTCCGGGGAGGACGCGACGCCCGGCTCGCGCCGGTGGAGGGTGTTCGCGTAGAAGAAGGAGCGGCCGTCCTCGGACACGGCGGTGGCGATGATGTTGTGCAGAGTGCGTTCGATCAGGTCCGCGTAGCGCGGGCGGCCGGTGGCGAGCAGCAACCTCCACGAGAGCATGATCGAGCCCACGCCGGCGCAGGTCTCGCAGTACGCGCGGTCGTTGGGTAGCTCGAAGTCGGCGCCGAACGCCTCGTCCTGGTGATGCGAGCCCATTCCACCGGTGATGTAGGTCCGGCGTGCGACTGTGGCCTCCCACTGCCGCTCGACGATCGCGAGCAGCTCGGCGTCATCAGTGTCCACGGCGACGTCGACCACCGCGGACGTGAGGTAGAGGGCGCGCACCGCGTGTCCGCGGAGGACCTTGGCCTCGCGGATCGGGACGTCGTCCTGGAAGTAGGCGCGACCGAACTCGACGTCTTCCAGGCTCTGGTGACCGCGGCGGTCCAAGAACACGCGGGCTTGCTCGAGGTAGCGCTCCTCCCCCGTGGCGCGGGCGAACTCCGTGAGCGCGACCTCGATCTCCGGATGTCCGCAGACCGTCTGGCGGCCGTCCGCCCCGAACTCCGAGCAGATGTGGTCGGCGAGACGGCGCGCGGCCTGCGTGAACCCGTCCTCACCGTGGGTGCGCAGTCGCGCGACCGCGGCCTGGAGGAGGTGTCCGGCGTTGTACAGCTCATGGCCCCACTCGAGGTCGCTGTAACGTTCAGCCTGACCGTGCCGGCCGAAGCGGGTGCCGAGATAGCCGTCGCTCTCCTGCGCACTGACGATGCGGGCGGTGAGAGCGCGGATGATCGATTCGGTCTCCGGGTCCTCACGTCCGGCGGTGTGCCAGCAGAGCCCTTCGAGGGTCTTGTAGACCTCGGAGTCGGCGAACTCGCGTCCGCGACGGCCTTCGGCGAGTCCGCCCCCGACGGCGAGCTCGAAATTGCGCAGCCAACCGGCGCGCTCCAGCCAGCCGAGGTTGTGCTCGAAGGTGGCGGTCGCGTTGACGGCGACCCGACGTCCCCAGAACCCCTCCGGGTCCAGCTGCACCCGGTCGATGGCGAGGGGTGTCAGAGTCCCGGCGGCCGGGTCGACGGGCAGGGCTGGGGAGAAGGTCATGACGGGATCTTTCACGAGTGGCGCGGGACGAGAGGAAGGACGACTGCTACTTGACGCTGCCGACGGCGAGGCCCTCACGCAGCAGCCGGAACGACAGCACGTAGACGGCCAGCAGCGGCAGCGAGGAGATGACCGCGAGAGCCATCAGCCCGGGCCAGTCGATCCCGTACCCCGACGTCTGCTGCGCGATGAGAGCGCTGATCGGGTAGTTGACCGGAGAGAGGAAGAGGTTGATCGCGAAGAGGAACTCACCCCAGGCGACGAGGAAGATCAGCGAGCCGACCGTCGCCATGCCGTTTCGAACGATCGGGACGACGACGGCGAAGAAGGTGCGCAGCCGACCGGCCCCGTCGATGGAGGCGGCCTCTTCGATGGCGTCGGGCACCGCGGCGAAGAACGGTCGCAGCAGCAGCACGGCCCACGGCAGCAACATCGCCGTATCGGCGAGGACGAGACCGGCGGTGGTGTCCAGAAGACCGAGCCTGCTGAAGATCGCGAACAGAGGGATGATGCTCGCCGTCTGCGGCACCATCTGCAGGAAGATCAGCAGCCCGAGGACGAGACCGGCGACGACGCCGTCGACGCGGCGCAGCGCGTAGGCGAACGGGACGCCGAGCGCGAGCACCAGTGCAGTGGTCCCGAGGGCGATCTGCGCCGACTGGGCGAGCGCCGTCGCGAGGGCGGGGTTCGCGAGCGCCTCCGCATAGGCGTCGAAGGAGGGCGCCGAGAGGATCGCTCCGCCGACGACGTCGCCCTGGCGCTTGAGGGAGGTGAGCACGATCCAGACAAGGGGCAGCCCGTACAGGACGTAGAGCACCACGCGTACGGTGAAGGCGACCGGCTCCCGGGTGCGGGACGGTCGCGCGACGCGGGTCGCAGCGCCGCCTCGCAGGCGGGTCAGGGGGGCGGTGAGGGTGCTCATCAGGACTCGCTCCTGGTCGATCGGACGTAGACGACGGCGAGGACCGCCACGATGGCGAGGGCGATGATGCCCGTCGCGGAACCAAGTCCGTAGTCGTGCTGGACGAAGGCCTGGGAGTAGCTGAGGTAGGGCAGCGTGGACGTCGCGTCTCCGGGGCCGCCGGCGGTCATCACGTAGATGAAGTCGAAGCTGCGGAAGGCGTAGACGACGGTCAGGATCGCCAGGATGACGGCGGTCGGCCGCGCCGCGGGGATGAGGATGCTCCGGATCTCCTGCCAGCGGCTCGCGCCGTCGACCGAGGCCGCCTCGAGGATCTCGGGGTCGATGCCCAGCAGAGCGGACCGGAAGACCAGCGCATTGAAGGGGATGACGGCCCAGGCGTTCACGATCGCGACCGAGAGCAGCGCGAACCTCGCGTCGTAGAGGAAGGGGACGCCCTCCGCCGAGAGGCCGGTCGCCCGCACGAGCGTGTTGACCAGACCCTGATCGGCGAGGAGGAACTTCCAGATGCTGCCGTTCACCACGGGCGGCATGGCCCAGATGAACACCATCATCCCCAGGAGGAAGGCACTGCCCAGCCGGGAGGAACGGAGGGCGATCGCCGCTCCGAGTCCTCCGACGACCCCGACGACCGTGACCAGGACCACGAAGGCCCCGGTGCGCAGCGTGGCGCCGCCGAGGTCGGAGCCCTGGAGCAGCGCGAGGAAGTTCTGCACTCCGACGAACGGCCAGTCCCCGTTGAGGGTTCCGGAGCTGACCTCGCTGACGCTCATCCTCATCAGCAGGTAGATGGGGTAGAGCGACAGCGCCGCGAGCAGCACTCCTCCCGGTGCGGCGAAGCCCAATCGGCCGCCGCCGACGCCGGATCGTCTCCGGGTCGTGGTCGAGGTGCTGCTCACGGTCGCTCCATTCTCTCGTCGGGGTCTGCTACTGCTGGAGCAGCGGCGTCAGGGTCGTCATCAGGTCGCTCGAGAGCTGCTCGGGGGTCCCGCTGCCGGCGACCGCCGCGCTCCAGGACTCACCGACGGTCTGCAGCACCTTCGCGACGTTCTCGGACGGGATCGCCGGGTCAGGCGAGGTGTGGCCGTCGTCCTGGAGGATCGCCGCGAACTGGGAAAGGATCGGGTCGCTGCCGACCTTGTCGTCGGCAGCTGCATCGGCACGGGCGGGGATCGAGCCGAAGGCGTCGAGCAGCGTCAGCTGCCCCTGCTTCGAGAAGAACTCCTGCTCGAGGTACTCCTGCGCGAGCGCCTTGTTCTCGGAGAAGGCGCCCACGTTCTGCACCTCACCGCCGAGGTAGACCGAGCCGTCTTCACCGACGGGGATCGGCACGACCCCGTACTCGAACGCGGCGTCCTTCTCGGCCGAGGTGATCTGCCAGTTGCCGTTGACGGCGAAGGCCGTGTTCCCCGCGGCGAACTGCTGGAAAGGGACCGTCTGGTCCCACGTCGCCGCCTCCTTGGTCAGGTAGCCCTTCGCGGTCCAGTCCTGCACCATCGCGAACGCGTCCTGCAGAGGCTGCTGCTCGGGTGCGGCGTAGTCCCACCCGGCACGCGAGAGCCACGGGAACGCCTGCCACTCGCCCTCGGAGTTCGCCTTGCCGGTCAGCGTGATGCCGTCCTTCCCGGCGGCCGTGGCCGAGGCGAGATCCGCCTCGAGCTCCTCGAACGTGCTGGGAGCCTCGACACCCAGCTCGGTGAGGATGTCCTGGTTGTACCAGAGGCCGATCAGGTTCACGAAGCCCTGCACGCCCATGACGTCGTCGCCGACCTTCTGCACGACGGCGTCGGGGAACTGCCCGGCGTCGGCGTACTGGTCCCACCACTCGTTCATCGGCTCGATGGCCTTCGCCTCGGTGAGGGTGAAGGTATCGGCGGCGTTGTAGACGACCACATCGGGGCCGGTGCCCGTTCCCGCGGCCTGCACGAGCTTGTTCGTCAGCTGGTCGAACGGAACGTAGACGTTCTCGACCGCGACCCCCTCGTGCGTCGATTCGAAGTCCGACGCGAGCTCCTCGAGTCCGGCGGTCTGGCCGTCGACGGAGTAGTAGTGCCAGACGGTCAAGGTGTCGCCGCCGTTCCCGGCCGAGGCGCCTCCCGCGGACGACGGCGTGCAGCCGCTGAGAAGAAGGGCCGCAGTCGCGGCTGTGACCGCTGCGACGATGCTGATCCGGGTGCTGTGACGCCTCACGACGTGCCTCGCTTTCACTGTCTTCATTGACTCGGCCACCTGGTGCAGGCATTTCATCGATGAAATCGAGGACCGCTGTCGGCGATAGTAGAGCCGCCGGGCCGACCCCGTCAACATTCGACACCATCCCTTTCGGATCGCGGTGTGCTGGTCGAGGCGTGCATACTGTGCGGACCAGTTCATCGATGAAACGGAATGGCCATGACCTCGCACCCCGTCCACCGAGCGCACGGCATCGTGCACCCCGCCTTCACGGTCGGGACGATCGATCCGCGGCTCTTCGGATCGTTCGTGGAGCACCTGGGCCGAGGCGTGTACGGCGGCCTGCTCGATCCTTCGCACGAGAGCGCCGACGCCGACGGATTCCGCACCGACGTCCTCGCGCTCGTCGAGGAGCTCGGGGTCACGACCGTCCGCTACCCGGGCGGCAACTTCGTCTCGGCGTACGACTGGCGCGACGGCATCGGTCCGGTCGAGGCCCGTCCCGTCCGGCTCGATCCTGCCTGGCACACCGTCGAGCCGAATCGCTTCGGGATCGACGAGTTCGTCCGCTGGTGCCGGGCGGCGCGCGTCGAGCCGATGATGGCGCTGAATCTCGGGACCGACGGAATCCGCTCGGCCCTGCACCTGCTGGAGTACGCGAACCACCCCGGCGGCACGACGCTCTCGGACGAGCGGCGCGCGAACGGCGCCGACGAGGCGCACGACATCCGGCTCTGGTGTATCGGCAACGAGATGGACGGGCCGTGGCAGATCGGCCATCTCAGCGCCGGCGAGTACGGGCGTCTCGCCGCCCGCACCGCCGCCGCCATGCGCGCACTCGACCCCGACCTCGAACTGATCGTCTGCGGCAGCTCGAACGACCGGATGGCCACCTTCGGAGCCTGGGAGCAGGAGGTGCTGCTGCACACGGTCGAGCACGTCGACTTCGTCTCGTGCCACCAGTACTTCCGCTACGACGGCGACCTCTCCGCGTTCCTCGCCTCCGGCGTCGCCATGGACCGCTTCATCACCGCCATCGCCGACACGATCGGACAGGTCCGAGCACAGAGGCGATCAGAGCGTCCGATCGCCATCTCCTTCGACGAGTGGAACGTGTGGGACTTCGTCGCACACGATGAACGAGTCGCCGGAGGGCTCGAATGGGAGGAGGCGCCCCGACTCCTCGAGGACCGCTACACGGCAGCGGACGCCGTCGTCGTGGGCGACATGCTCATCAGCATGATCAACAGAGCCGACATCGTCCGGGCAGCGAGCATGGCTCAGCTGGTGAACGTCATCGGTCCGATCATGACCGAGCCGGACGGCCCCGCCTGGCGGCAGAGCACCTTCTGGCCGTTCGCCCAGGCACGGCGCTCCGCCGGCGCCACCGCGCTCCGGACCGTCGTCGAGGCGGACAGCACGGGAGCGGGCGATGACTCCGCTCCCGTCCTCGCCTTCGCCGCAGCGGCGCACGCCGACGGCTCGCTCGACCTGATGATCGTCAACCGCGCGACCGACGGCGTCACGGACACCACGGTCGACCTCACGTCGTTCCCCACCCTCACGGTGACAGAGGCACTGATCCTCCGACACGAGGACCCCTTCGCGACGAACTCGGCGGAGCTCCCCGACACCGTCACTCCGCGGCCCCTCGCCGTAGCGCTGACCGACGGCGTCCTCTCGCTCCGGATCCCCGCCATCGCCTGGGTGACCGTGCGCCTCTCGCCGACCGTCGACCTGGGATGATCGGGGAACGCTCATGGGAGGGATGATGCCGATGCCGCGATCGCGAACCCGCCCGGTGACCATGGCCGATGTCGGCGCTGCTGCAGGCGTCACCGCTCGCACGGTCTCCAACGTGCTCAGCGGCAACGCCAACGTCAGACCCGAGACCCGCGATCTCGTCCTCAAGGCAGTCCGCGATCTCGGATACCAACTCAACGTCTCCGCGCGCGGACTGCGCACCGGCCAGACCGGGCTCATCACCCTCGCGATCCCGGATCTCGCGATCGAGTACTTCGGCCAGCTCGCGACGGTCATCATGTCGGAGGCCGAGCGGCACAGCTGGACCGTGATCATCCAGCAGACCGGAGCGCGCCGAGACGCCGAGATCGCCGTCCTCTCCGGCTCCAGCCGCCAGCTGTCGGACGGACTGATCTTCCAGCCCCACGCACTCGGCCCCGGAGACGAGAAAGTACTCGTCGGGGACCGCCCACTCGTTCTCCTGGGCGACAGGATCTTCGACGGCCCGGTCGATCACGTGACCATGGCGAACACAGCCGCCGCGGCCACCGCCACGCAGTACCTGATCGACCGCCAACACCGGCGCATCGCCGCGATCGGCAGCAACCCCGCCGGCGGATCCGTCAGCGCCGCAGCACTCCGCTTGGACGGATACCGCGGTGCCCTCGAGGCGAACGCGATCCCGTTCGACCCCGCCCTCGTCGCGGTCGCCACCGAGTGGCACCACGCCGACGGCGCCGTCGCGATGACGCAGCTGCTCGACTCCCGCGTCCCTCTGGACGCCGTCTTCTGCTTCAACGACACCCTGGCCTTCGGGGCACTGCACGCACTGCACGTTCGCGGCATCCGCGTACCGGAGGACATCGCCGTCGTCGGCTTCGACAACGTCACCGCCGCCGCCTACGCGATACCCGCCCTCACCACGATCGATCCCGGCAGCCGCCAGATCGCCAAGACGGCCGTCGACCTCCTCGCTCAGCGCATCCGGAACGGCCCTCCGGCGCACCCGAGCGAGATCGTCGTCGAGCACTCGCTCATCTCCCGCCGCAGCGCGTAGCACAAGCACATTCGTCAGCGACGAGCCGGTCCGCGCCCGAGAACACGTCTGGCTTTGATCGCTGCGACCTTCTCCTTCGTGCCCTCGTACCAGGGCACGGTGCGCAGCAGCGCGGCGCGGGAGCCAGTAGAGAGCATCACGGCGCGGCCGCGGGCATCGCTCCGAGCTCGTCCACGGTCAGGATCCGTTCGCGCTTCAAGGCGGTCGAGGTTGAGCGGACGCCCTTGTTATAGCTGGCGGAGGTCGTTTCGCGGTCGTAGTCCCCGACGAGCTCGGAGACGTTCTGCAGGAAGTCGTTCTCCTTGACGCTGCCGAGGTAGAGGAACGCGTTCGATGCGCTCCACAGCTTCAACATGCCCTCCTTTCCCCGTGCCGCTCATCCAGGCGTCGATCCTCCCGCCCGACGGCAGGCGCGCCTAGCCGCGAAGCCCGCGCCTCTGCGGGACGGAGGCGCCGTCGTCCCCGCGGCGGGACGGCGCCCGTCACTCCTGTGGTGGAAGCGCGGCCGTCACTCCTGCGTGCCCGTCACTCCTGCGTGCCCGTCACTCCTGCGCGGCCGCCGCGAGGGCACGGTCGAGCCAGTCCGCGAGCAGCAGGCGCTCCGCGGGCGTGAGGCCGGCGAGCTCCGGTGCGAGGGCCCGGACGCCGACGAGGGCGGTGAGCCGCCCGCCGTCGCCGGGGGAGGGCGGGTCGGTGAGGATCCCCGCGAGCACGCTGTCGAGCGCGGCGTCGGCGAGACCGGGGTCGCGGTCGGCGGCGGGGGTGGAGAGCAGGGTGGTGACCACGCCGGTGCCCGCCGCCTGGATGAGGCCGACGGCGCGCTCCTCCGGCACGCGGAGGCGGCCCTCGGCGGCCACTCGCTGCACGCGCGCGGCGAGGACCCGCCGCCCGGAGAGGGCGGCCGGCGATCCGGAGGCGCGGCCCGGATCGCTGAGGAGGCGGAAGAGCGCGGGGTTGGCCAGGCCGAACTCCACCTGCGCGGCCCAGCCTGCGCGCAGGTCCTCGACCGGGTCGACGCCCCCGGCGACGGCCGCCTCGACCGTCCGCGCCTTGGAGTCGACCCAGGTGGCCAGCACGTGCTCCGCGACCGCCTCGAGCAGGCCGTCCTTGTCGCCGAAGAGGCGGTAGATCGCCGGGGCCTGCAGCCCGGCCGCCTGGGCGACCGCTCGCGTGGTGACGGCGGCGGGGCCCTCATCGCGGAGGAGGCCGGCGGCCGCCTCGACGATGCGCAGGCGCGTGTCGGTCGGGGGAGTGGGGCTGATCACGAATCGACGGTAGCGCACGGTTGCTATCAGTGGAATTCCGTGGTTATCTTCGTCGTGGTATCGCTGATACCCCTCATCGGAAGGCTCTCCCCATGATCATCGTGACCGGTGCCACCGGCGCTCTGAACGGCGCCACCGTCGACCACCTTCTCAACTCCGTCCCCGCCTCCGGAATCGCCGTCGTCGCCCGCGACGCCTCGAAGGCCGCCCGCTTCGCGGAGCGCGGAGTGGAGGTGCGCGTCGGCGACTACGCCGACCCCGCCTCCCTCCCGGGCGCCTTCGACGGAGCGGATCAGCTGCTCCTCGTCTCCTCGAGCGATCCGAGGGCCGACGCCGTCGCCCTGCACCGCACCGCCGTCGAGGCGGCCGTCGCGGCCGGAGTCGGACGGGTCCTCTACACGAGCCACCAGGGCGCCGCCGCCGACACCCCCTTCGGCCCGGGCCGGGACCACGCGGCGACCGAGCGCCTGCTCGCCGAGTCCGGACTCGCCTGGACGTCGCTCCGCAACGGCTTCTACGCGCACAGCCTGGGTCTGTTCCTCGGACCGTGGCGGGAGACCGGCGTGATCGAGGTCCCCTCGGACGGTCGCGTCTCGTGGACGGCCCGCGAGGACGAGTCGGAGGCGGCCGCCCGGCTCCTCCTCTCGGGGAGCCCGCAGGACGGGCCGATCATGCTGACCGCGACGGAGGCTCCGACGTTCGAGGAGATCGCCGGGATCGCGGCCGAGGTCGGCGGGCGACCCGTCGAGCTGCGTGTCCTCGGCGACGACGAGTGGGTCGCCGCGCGCGTCGCGGCGGGTCAGCCCGAGTTCCTCGTGCGCTTCACCCTCGGGATGCACCGGGCGGCCGAGCGCGGCTTCTTCGCGGGCACCGGCCCCGAGCTCGGGCGCCTCCTCGGACGCGAGCCGCGCAGCGTCCGCGACCTGCTCGAAGCCGGACCGGCAGCCGTCGCCGGATGACGCCGGGCGGGCCGCCCCGGGCCCGCCCGCGTGACGAGGCGCCGCGCCGTCCGTCGAAGCGCGGCCGAGGCGGCGGCGTCTCGGCGTCAGGGCGGTTTCCCGGCTCCCCCCGCACGACGACGGGAGCCCGCCGCACCGGTGAGGTGCGACGGGCTCCCGAGGAGTGCCGTGCGTCAGCCGCAGCTGCGCGCGCTGTAGGGCGCGGTGGCCGTGGCCGTGACGGTCTTGCCGCCGACCGTGGCCGTGCCGGTGACCGTCGCCTCGCCCGCGGCGAGCTGCGTCGAGCGCACCGTGAACGCGGCGGAGCCGGAGGCGCCCGGCTTCACTCCGGCGATCGTCTTCACGCCCTCCGGGGTGCTGATCGAGACGTCCATCGGCACCGTGTCGCCGTTCTTGCCGACGACCGTCAGCACGACCTTGCCGGCGACGCAGCGCGACGTGGCGGTCGCGCTCACCTTCAGCGAGGACTGCACGGTGACCGTGACCTGCACCGGCATGCGAGACGCGTCCTGCGCGACGCCCGAGACCGTGAAGGTCCCGGCCGTGGCGTAGGCGGCGGGCGCGACGGCGTCCCAGGCCACGTCGACCGTGCTGGTGGTGCCGGCGGCGGTCGTGATCGTGGCGCGGGGCAGGGCCGGCGCGGTGCCGACCGTGGTCGTCGCGGTCAGCGGAGCGACCGAGGCGACGGCCAGGCCGGGGGCGTAGCCCTCGAGCACCTTCTGGTACTCGGAGCGCGTCACTGGGATGACCGTGCCGTGGCGCGGCTTGCCGCCGTCGGCGTTCTGCGGCAGGCCCGTGCGGAGCTTCGCTCCGAGCGGCTGCCAGGAGTCGCCGTTCGCGAGGTCGTCGGTGCCGAACGGGATGTAGTGGTTCGGCCCGTCGTGGTAGTTCGGCTGGTCGATGAAGAGGAACCAGTCGAGGCCGTTCACGTCGCCCTCGTTGGCGGGGAAGACGTTGGGGCCCTCACCGCTGGTGAAGGTCTTGCCGGGCTCGCCGTTGGGCAGGCCCGAGGCCACCTTCTCCTTGACCAGCGACCACTCGTCCGCCGGTCCGCCGGTGCCGGGCAGCGAGCCCGAGACGGTGGCCAGCAGGTCGGTGCTCTTCTCCTCGCGGAGGGTCATCGACGCCTCGTCCTTGGTGAAGCGGTAGTAGGTGTCGCCGTCCTTCGCGACCGTCGAGTCGATGGTGCCCTTGCCGGCGCCGCGCTTGACGTCGATCCACGGCTTCGCCTCCGAGAAGGAGGTGAAGTCCTCGGTCGTCGCGTACATCATCTGGTTGTAGGTGACGGAGGCGCGATCGGCCGTGTTCGTGGTCGGGTACATGTTCGAGGCCCAGAAGACGACGTAGGTCTGGAGCTCGTCATCCCAGTACGCCTCGGGGGCCCAGGTGTTGCCGGCGAAGTCGGTGGAGACCTTGACGTGGCGCTGGGCGGACCAGTTCACCAGGTCGGTCGACTCCCAGACCTCGATGTACTTCGAGCCCGACTTCTGCGCGGTGTCGAAGCCGCCGGGGAGCCCGTCGATCTTCAGGTCGGTGGCGAGCATGAAGAACTTGTCGCCCTCGTGCGAGCGGATGATGAACGGGTCGCGCAGGCCCATCGTCCCCAGGTTCGAGGTGAAGACCGGCTTGCCGCCGTTCAGCGTGTTCCAGCTCAGCGCGTCGTTGCCCTTCGAGGCGGCGAGGCTGATGCGCTCGGCGCCGTCGCCCTCTCCGGTGAAGAACGCCCAGACGTACGCCTCGGTGTCGTCGGTGCCGGCGGGGAGCGGCTGCACCCGGAGGGTGAAGTCGCGGGTCCGGGTGGTGGATCCGCTGGTCGCGGTCGCGCGGACGACCACGTCGATCGCGGGGCTCCCGGTCGCGGGGCGGTCGACGTCGATGGTGCGGGTGCCGGCGGCGCTGCCGTCGCGGACGGTCGCTCCGCTCGGGCTGACGACGCTCCAGGCGATGCTCGAGCCGAGCGTGCCGGTGGTGGGCACCGAGACGTTCGTCCGGATGTCGCCGACGTTCGGGATGGCGATCGCGGCGAGGTCGCGCTGGACCTTCGTCGCGTCGTCCAGCTGCGCGGCGACGCGCACCGCGTAGTCGACCGAGCGGGTCTCGGTGCCGACCCTGTAGGTGGCGGTGAGGGTGGCGGTGGCGTCCGGCTGCCCCGCGGCGGGGCGCGTGACGGTCGCGGTGCCGCCGGTGATGGCCACGGCCGCGCTGTTCGACGTCCAGGTGATGCCGACGCCGCTGGCGGTGGTGGGCACCGTGAAGCCGGCGGTCGCCTCCGTGGGCACCGTGACCGACGCGACGGCGCGGTCGAGGGCCTGCGAGGAGTAGAGCGCCTGCACGGAGCTGCTGCTGAGGGCGCTGTCGTAGACGGCGAAGTCGTCCATCTCGCCGTTCCAGCCCGGGTCGTTGTAGGTCGAGCGCGCGATGTACGCGACGAGCGACGGGCCGAACGAGGAGACGTCGCGGGCGATCGTGCTCTGCGAGATCTGCGCGCCGTTGACGTACACGGTGAGCTTGCCGGTCGAGCCGTCGATGACGGTCGTGTAGAGCGAGAGGCCCGAGGGGGTGCGCGCGCCGACGGTCGGGGTGTCCGTCGCCCCGGCGCCGACCTCGGTGTTGTAGGGAGCGCCCGCGTTGACCGAGTTGGTGACGACCGACTTGGTGTAGCCGGAGAGGTTGCTCGGGTTGAGCAGCCAGTAGCCGGAGGAGAACGAGGCGCCGGAGGCGACGGGCGCTCCGACGAACGCGGCGGCGACGTTGCCGGTCCCGCCCTTGTGGGCGAGCCAGGTCGAGAAGGTCAGGTCCTTCTTGCCGACGAGGCCGGCGGTGGGGATCTCGAGGTAGGGGGCGGCCGCGGCGGATCCGCCGGGGAGGCTGATGAGCCCGTTGCGGAACTGGGCCCCGGAGCCGCGCAGCGTCGCGCTGTAGCCGTTGCCGCTGGTGTCGGCGACCGTGGTGCCGGTGGGGGCGGTGTCGAACGTGTAGTGGAGGAGCGGGGTCTCGGTGGCTCCGAAGGCGGAGCTGGGGACCGTGGCGCCGAGCAGCGCCGTGGCGGCGACGGTCGCGACCGCCAGAGCGGTCCTCACCGCCGATCGTGATCGTCTCATGCAGATAGGCCCTCGTGATCGGGTGCGGCGTCGAGGCACGATCCGCAGGGCCGCGGAGGTGTGCGTCTTCGCACGGGATGTGAAAGTGAACATCCTAGATCGCGGTACCGGATCCTGACCAGACCCCGGGAGAGGTCTGCGGGCTCGCGCAGAACGCCGGCCGGACGCGCGGTTCCTCGCCTCTCGACCGAGGGGCACTGCTCTCCGCCGACGTTCTGCCGGAGCCGGCCGGGTGGCACGATGTCCGCATGGCCTCCGACCGCCCCGTCCTGCTCGTCGTCGACGTCGCCGACGGCGGCCGCGAGGATCCCGAGTTCGAGATCGAGCTGCAGCTGCTGACCGCGAGCGTCGTCTCGGCCGCCACCGCCGCGGGCTTCGTGGTCGACCGCGTCCCTGCCGAGCAGGCCGGCGCCGCCGAGCTCGAGCGCCGGCTCGCCGCCGCCGACGCCGTCGTGGTCACCGGAGGGGAGGACGTCGACCCGTCCCTCTACGGCGGCCGGTCCGACGACCCGCACCGAGGCCAGTCCTTCCCCGCGGCCGACCGCGCGCAGATCGCGCTCGTCCGCCGTGCCGTCGAGACGCGGACCCCGCTGGTCGGGATCTGCCGCGGGATGCAGCTGGTCAACGTCGCCCTCGGCGGCGACCTCGTGCAGCACCTGCCCGGCGCCGGTCACGTGGGCCGGTCGGTCCCCGGCGAGCACCTGTCCGGGATGGTCGACCACCGCGTGGCGCTCGAGCCGGGCAGCGCCCTCGCTCGCATCCTCGGCGCCGCCGAGCTCGACGTCCGCAGCTCCCACCACCAGGCCGTCGACCGTCCCGGCGAGGGCCTCGTCGTGGTCGGCCGCGCCGACGACGGCACCGTCGAGGCCCTCGAGCACGAGTCCGCGCCACTCTGGTGCGTGCAGTGGCACCCGGAGGACGCGGGCTCGCGAGGCACCGTGCTCACGGACCTGCTCGAGGCGGCGCTCGCCGCGACCGCTACTTGATCGACCCGCGCATCACTCCGCTGACCACCCAGCGCTGCGCGAAGAGGTACACGATCAGCAGCGGCGCCATCGCCATCAGGTAGGACGCGAAGGCGACGGTGTAGTTCGTGTTGAACTGCCCCTGGAAGACGTACTCGGCCAGCGGCAGGGTGCGGGCGGACGGGTCCGAGAGCACCACGAGCGGCAGGATGAAGTCGTTCCACGCCCACACGCAGGTCAGGATCCCGACGGTCGCGTTCATCGGGCCGAGCAGCGGGAAGATCACCTGCCAGTAGGTCCGCCAGGTCGAGGCGCCGTCGGTGCGCGCCGCCTCCTCGAGCTCGATGGGGATCGAGCGGATGAAGGCCGTGTAGATGAACGTGTTGATCGAGAGCCCGAACACGGCGTAGAGCAGGATCAGCCCGGCCTGGTTGTCCAGGCCCAGCAGGGCCGTCTCCTTCACCACCGGCAGCATGATGATCGGGAACGGCACGAAGACCGCGGCGAGCAGGTAGAAGTAGACGCCCTTGAAGAACGGCCTGTGCATGTTCCGGGCGACCGCGTAGGCGACCATCGAGTTCGAGAACAGCGTCAGCACGACGGCTCCGACCGTGATCAGCGCGGTGTTCACGAAGGCCTGGGGGAAGCGGGTCGCCGTCCACGCCTCGGCGAAGTTGCCCCACGAGATCGAGGTCGGCAGCTCGAACCCTGTGCCGCCGAGCTGGTCGGGCGTCTTCAGCGCGGTCACGACGGCGAAGTAGAGCGGCAGGAGGATCGTCAGCGAGCAGACCGCGATGAGCGAGGTCGCCCACCAGTTGATCCGGTAGGTGTCGCGGGAGGGCCGGCGCCGCCCCTCGGGCTCGCCGAGGGCGATCGCGGTCGTGGGGGTGATGGTCGATGTCATCAGAACGACGCCTCTCTGCGGCTGAGGACTCGGAACTGGATCAGCGAGACCACGATGATGATGAGGAAGTAGAGGACGGCGTTGGCCGTCTGATAGGCGTACTCGCCGCCCTGGAAGCCGCCGCGGTAGATCAGCAGCGTGATCGACTCCGTCGAGGTGCCGGGACCGCCGTTGGTGAGGGCGATGATGTGGTCGAACACCTGGAGGAAGTTCTTCATCGAGATGACCATGTTGATCGTGAAGAAGGAGGCGATCAGCGGGAACGTGATCGAGGTGAACTGCCGCCACCTCCCCGCTCCGTCGAGCGAGGTCGCCTCGTAGAGCTCGCCCGGGATGGTCTGGAGTCCGGCGAGGTAGATGATGATCGAGAAGGCCGAGGCCTGCCAGACCGCCAGCACCACGATCGCCACCCACGCCCAGTCGGCGTTCGCGAGGATGTTCTCGCCGATCACCGGGATCGCGCCGAGGATCTGCGGCAGCGAGTTCGCGAAGAGGTACTGGAACACGTAGCCGATGACCAGGGTCGAGAGCACGTAGGGGATGAAGTAGATCCCGCGGAACGCCGTCTGGAACTTGATCCGCGCGTTGAGGGCGACGGCGATGGCGAGCGAGATCACGTTCACCAGCACGGTCGCCACGATCGCGAAGCCGAAGGTGAACCCGTAGGCCTTCCAGACGCGGTCGTCCTGGAGGAGCGCGAGGTAGTTCGAGGCGCCGATCAGGTCCCAGGAGCCGTAGCCCGCGTAGTCCGTGAAGCTGAAGAAGATTCCGGTGAGGACCGGGACCGTGTGGAGCACGAAGAAGAGCAGGACGGCGGGGACCGTCATCCAGTAGAAGGTCTTCGAGGTGCGCCCGATGGTGCGCTTGCGGCGCGCGGGCGGCGGAGGAGTGGTCGCCACCGCCTGCGCGGCGGCCGTCGTGGTCGTGGTCATGGGGTCACTTCCTGGTCGTGCGTGCCGCGACTTTGCGCCACTCACTGTCGAGGGTCCGGAGCGCCGCATCGGCGTCCCCGCTGGCGAGGAACGCCTGGAGCGTGGGGTTGAGCGGGATGCTCGCGGGGATCTGGTGGTCGACGAAGCCGATCAGCCGTCCCTGCTCGAAGTAGGGCTGCAGCTCGGCCAGCGTGGGGTCCGAGTTGGGTGCGGCGCCGACCAGCGGCGAGAAGGCGGCCTGGCTCGCGACGTACGGCTCGACGACTCCGGGGGTCAGCAGGAAGTCGACGAAGCGGCGGGCCGCGTCGAGCTTCGGAGTGCCGCGGCCGATGGCGACGGCCACGTCGACGCCCGACGTGACCCGCGTGTCCGCCGGGTCGTCGAGCACCGGGTAGGGGAAGACGCCGAGGTCGATGTCCGGGTTGTTCGTGCGCACCGGGTTGATCGCCCAGATGCCCTGCGGGTACATGGCCGCCTCGCCCGCGGCGAAGGCCTGGTTGCCGTCGTCGTAGCCGCGGCCGAACGAGCCCTCCTGCGTGTACGAGAAGAGCTGCCCGAGCCGCTCCATCGTCGTCGCGTAGTCCTTCGAGAACGAGACGGGGGAGTCGGGGCCGAGCGCCGCTCCCTCCTCGCGCATCGCGTCGAAGAAGCCGTCCGGCTGCAGCTGCCCGCCGAGCGCGTTGAAGGCGGGGGCGCCGGTCCAGTTGTCGAGCAGGGCGCCGTAGAAGGGAGTGATCCCGGCGGCGGTGAGCGTCTCGCAGACGGCGATCAGCTCGTCCCAGGTGGTCGGCACCTCGATCCCGTTCTCGGCGAAGATCGTGCGGTTGTAGAGGATCCCGTCCGCGTTGTTCGCGAAGGCGAGCGCGTTCACCTCCTTCCCCTCGAAGCTGCCGAGGGCGGCGAGGATGTCGAGGGCCGCCGGGTTCACCCGCTCGACCAGCTCGTCGCCGGTGAAGTCGTGGAACACGCCGGCCTTCGCGAGGTCGGCGTAGTAGCCGCTGCCGTTCAGGGTCAGCACGTCCGGCACCTTGTCCTTGACGAGCAGGGTGCGGATGGCCGTGTCGGGGTCGGGCACGTTGTTGGCGATGACCCGGATGTCCGGGTTGGCCGCCTCGAACTCGCGGATGATCCGCGCGAAGTCCTCCACCGCCTCCGCCTTGAACTGGAAGAAGTCGAGCGTGGTCACTCCGTCGCCGGCGCCGGGGGAGGCGCAGGAGGCGAGGGCGGCGGCGGACGCCGCGGCGAGCGGCACCGAGAGGAACAGCCGCCGGGAGAACCCGGGGGGATGCGGATGAGCGGACATGCGGCGCCTCCTTGCGCGTGGGGACAGGTCTCAGGGCGCGCTCGACCGCGGAGGGCGGTGCGAGAGCAGGTGCGGCGGCCGTGGAGCGGGTCGGCTCCGGAGCCGGGAGGGCGGGTCAGAGGGCGATGAGCACGAGCACGACGAGCTGCTCCGGATCGAGGACGGGGGCCTGGAGCCCGACGGTGCCCAGCACACGGCCGCGGAGCGCGGTCCCGTGCTCGGCCCAGCCGAGCGGCGACTGCCCGGGGCCGCCGAGCGGCGACGTGACCGGGGCGAGCGCCACGGAGTAGGTGCGCTCCGGGTCCAGGCCCGGGAGCGTGATCCGTCCGGGCGGGTAGGTCTCGCCGGTGCGCAGCTGGGTGAAGGTGAAGAGGGCGGCGGAGCGGTCGGCGGCGACGACTCCGGAGAGCGAGGCGGCGTCGTCGGCGAGGTCGGCGCGCACGACCGTCCCGGTGTGCAGCAGCGCCCGGTGCTCGCGGTGGAAGGCGACCCAGGCGGTCAGCTCCTCCTCGACGGCGGGGGCGAGATCCGAGACGTCCCACTCGATGCCGAGGTGGCCGGGCAGCGCGGTGCCGGCGCGGAAGGCGAGCGAGTGGGTGCGCTGCGTCGAGTGCGACCGCGGCCCTCCGATGTGCTGCCCCATCAGCTCGGGCGGCACCACCAGCTGGGTGAAGGGCTGGATGGTCTGCCGCTCGAGCGGGTCGATGCAGTCGCTCGTCCAGATGCGGTCGGTGCGGGCGAGGATCCCGAGGTCGACGCGGGCGCCCCCGGAGGCGCACGACTCGATCTCGACGCCGGGATGCCGGGACCGCAGCTCGTCGAGCAGGCGGTAGAGCGCGAGGACGTTCTCGTGGACGGCGGAGCGGCCGGTGGCGGGCGAGACCGCCTCGATGACGTCGCGGTTGTGGTCCCACTTGAGGTACGCGATCGGGTACTCGATCAGCAGCGCGTCGAGGGCGTCGAGCACGTGCTCGAACGCGCCGCGCTGCGAGAGGTCGAGGACCTGCTGCTGCCGCCCCGAGGCCGGGAGGTGGCCGGCCGGGCCGAGGATCCACTCCGGGTGCGCGCGAGCCAGGTCGGAGTCGGGGCTGATCATCTCGGGCTCCACCCAGAGGCCGAACTGCATGCCCAGGCCGGTGACGACGTCCGTCAGCGGAGTGAGGCCCTCCGGCCAGACCGAAGGGTCGACGGTCCAGTCGCCGAGCGCCGCGGTGTCGTCGCGGCGGCCGAGAAACCAGCCGTCGTCGAGCACGAAGCGCTCGACCCCGATCCGCGCGGCCCGCTCGGCGAGGGCGGTGAGGCGAGCGAGGTCGTGGTCGAAGTAGACGGCCTCCCAGGTGTTGAGGGTGACGGGCCGCGGAGCGACGGGGTGCTGCGGGCGGGCGCGGAGCGACGCGTGGAACCGGGCCTGCAGAGCGCTGAGCCCGTCGCCCCAGGAGCCGTAGGCGACCGGGGTCTCGTAGCTCTCGCCCTGCGCGAGCTCGATCTCGGCGGGCCGCAGCAGCTCGCCGGCCGCGAGGAGCGAGACGCCCTCGACGGTGCGCTCGGCGCGGAGCGAGCTGTCGCCGCTCCAGCCCAGGTGGACGCCGTGCACAAGCCCGCGCTCCCAGCCGAAGCCGGGCGTGCCCGCGGCGAGGAGGAGGGTCGCGTCGGCGCCGGGGCGGCCGCGGCGGGTGCGGCGGGTGTGCTCGCCGATGGTCAGCGGGCGGCGCTGCGGGTGGCGCTCGCGGAGGTGGTGCCCGGTGGTGTCGAGGATCTCGCGCGCGGTCGCGGGGAGCGGGAAGCCGAGCTCGAAGCGCTCGAGGCGGAACGGGCGGGCGTCGAGGTTCTCGACCCGGGCGCGCTGGGTGAGCAGGCCGGCCGCATCGACCTCGAGGTCCACGGTCAGCCGGACGCCCGCGCCCGTGGCGACGGTCCGGAGGGCGGAGCCGAGCGCCTCGATGCTCTCGACCTCGAACCGCTCCGACGCGGCCGCGCGCTCGTGGGTGCCCTCGAAGGTGGGGGCGTGCTGCCAGCCGTCGGCCTCGACGGCGACGAGGCCGAACGGCGCGAAGGCGTCGAGCCCGCCCGAGACGCGCTGGGGGAGGGCGGCGTCTGCCAGGGCGGATAGTTCGGCGGCGGAAAGATCTCCGAGCGCGGCGCCCCAGTGCACGATAGTGGGGAAGGTGACGAGGCGGGCGTCGACGACGACGCTGGTGCCCCCGTCCTGCAAGTGGAAGAGGCGCGATTCCCGGCCGGAGAGGGTCACGGAGTCGTTCGTGGGGGCGATGCTGCGGTGCATGGCTTATTTCTAGAGCAGAAGTAATAGGGGTGTCAAGAGCGGCAGGAGTGGCCGGATCCGTTCCTGGTTCGGCGCAGTGCCGGTAGCTTTCTACCAGGCCGGAAAGAAGGAGCCCCGTGACCGACACCATCGTCGCCGAGGACGCCTCCGGGAGCTCCTCCGAGCTCCTGGCGCGCGAGGTCCTGATCCACGGTCCCGTCTCGCGGGCCGAGCTCGGCCGCCGCCTCGGCCTCTCGCCCGCCAGCCTGACCCGGCTCGCGCGCCCGTTCCTCGACGGCGGCCTGGTCGTCGAGGGCCCCGAGCAGAGCACCGGAGTCGGCCGCCCCGCCCGACCGCTCGACATCCGCGCCGACGCGCTGAGCTTCGCGGGCGTGAAGATCACCGGCACCGAGGTCCTCGCCGTCCGCACCGACCTGCGCGCGCGGACCGAGCGGGAGCTGGTCCGCCCGCTGCCGGGCACGGAGCCCGCCGACGTGATCGCCGCGATCGTCTCGGTCGTCGACGAGCTCGGCGGCCCCTCCGCCTTCGCCGGCCTGGGCGTGACGCTCGGCGGGAGCATCGCCGCCGACGGCCGGGTGAGCCGCGCGCCGTTCCTCGGCTGGCGCGACGTCGACCTCGCCGCTCCGCTCTCCGCCGCCCTCGGGCTGCCGGTCGCCCTCGAGAACGACGTGGTCGCGCTCACGGGCGCCGAGCACTGGTTCGGGCGCGGCCGCGGCATCCCGCACTTCGCGGTGCTCACGGTCGGCGCGGGCGTCGGCTACGGACTGGTGGTCCACGACCGGGTGGTCGCGCCCCCGGAGGCGGGGCTCGGCCTGGGCGGCCACTACCCGCTGGATCCCACCGGCCCCGTCTGCGAGGCCGGCCACCGCGGCTGCTCGACCGCGATGCTCAGCCTGCCCTCGCTCCTCCGCCAGCTCTTCGTCGCCACCGGCCGCGAGCTGACCCTGGCCGAGGGCTTCGCCGCCGCTCGCGCGGGCGACCCCGGTGCCGAGCGCATCCTCGCCGACTCCGGCACGGCGCTCGGGACGATGATCGCCGCGATCGGCAACCTCTCGATGTCCGGCACGGTGATCCTGGCCGGGGAGGGCGTCGCCCTCTACACGGAGCAGGCCGCGGTGGTGGACGCCGCGATCGCGGCCACGCGCGACCCGGACGCTCCGCCCCTGGCGCTGCTCGTCGACGACGGCGGGCTCGTGGAGTGGGCGCGCGGCGCGGCGGCCGTCGCGATCCAGCGGCTGCTGCCGCGGATCGCGCTCGGGACGCTGGGGTAGCGGGGCTCCGCGGCGCGCGGGTGCTCGGGGTGCCGGGTCTCCGCGCCCAGTGGGCCGTCGGCACGCTCGCCCGGCGGGTCTCAGCGCCGCGGAGGCTCGGGATGTCGGCCCGGCGGGTGTCCGCTCCGGGCGGGTACCGGGACGCCGGCCTCGCGGGCTAGACGCCGAGCGCCGAGCCGGGCAGGTCGCTCTGCAGGCCGTCGACGATCCGGCCGAACGCCGAGATCGCCTGGTCGTCGCCGAGACGGCCGGAGTCGACTCCTCCGGCGATGCGCAGGACCTCGGCCCGGCGCTCCGCCCGCTCCACCGCGTCGAGCCCGGAGGCCCCGATCGCTGCGGATGCGCGCACTCGCGCGACGATCGTGCCGACGTGCCATCTGCCGCGTGCCATCTGTCTCCTCCTGAAGTCCCCGACCTTCTTCGGAGCGGACGCACACCCGGATGGGTGCGCGTCCCCGCGTCCTCACCCCCTGTCGCTCCGGCGATGCGTCACGAACGGTCGTCATCCGCCCGCCGTGGCGACCGTTCGTGACGCATCGATCGAGCTGGGGAGGCGGAGCGCCCGCTCGCGGAGAGGGGGCCGGGGCGCCAGAATGACGGCGAGCGGAGGGAGGCACGATGCGACGCCTCCGCGCCCTCGCCGCCGCGCTGCTCCTCCTGCCCGCCCTCGCGGCCTGCGCGCCGGCAGGCGCGACAGGCGCCCCGAGCGGCACCGCGGCGGCCACCGCGGCTGCGACCACCGCCACCCCGGCTCAGGCCGCCCCCGACCCGGCCCGCTCCTCCGCCCCGTCCGCCCCGGCTCCCGGGGTCACCGTCTCCGTCCAGCAGAACCGCTCCGACATCGCCGGCGGCACCATGGCCTTCGAGGTCCACAACGGCAGCGGCGCCCTGATCGAGGTCACCGCGGCCCGCCTCGTGGACCCGCGCCTCGCCGTCCCGCTCACCTGGACCGGCGGCACGGGCGTCCCCGACGGGACCTCGCGCGACCTCCGCGTCGACGTGCCCGAGCCCGCCTGCCCTGCCGCGGAGGTGCCCGCCGCGCTCGAGGTCGTCCTCGCCATCGACGGCCACGGCGAGCACGCGTACCCCGCCGACGACCCGTTCTCGTTCGTCGACGCTCTCGCCCGGTCCGGATGCTTCGCCCGCACCGTCGACGCCGACCTCGCCCTGCGGATCGACACGTCCGGAGGCGCCGCGCACGAGCCGGCGCGCCTCACCATCACCGCCGACGTCCGGGGCACCCCCCTCGTGCTCCGCAGCGTCGACGCCACGATCCTGCTGCAGCCGCCCGACGCCGCCGACGCCTGGACCCTCGACCGCTCCGTGCCCGCCGGAACCCTCGACTCCGTGGTCCTGGACGCCGTCCCCACCCGCTGCGACACCCACGCGCTCGCCGAGGACAAGGTCGGCACCCGCCTGCCGATGACCGTCGAGACCGCGGGCCGGCAGGGCACCGTCGTCGTCGCCGCGACCCCCGAGCAGAAGGGCGAGCTCTACGCGTTCATCACCGCGTACTGCGCGTCCTGAGCAGGGAGGCGGGGGGCCGGGGGTGCGGACGTCCCCGCAGACGCGCCTCGCCGTGCACCTCGGCCGTCGCTCGCCGCCGCTCGCTCGCATCGGCAGGTTGCGCCGTCGGCCGCGCCGAGTCCCGCCCGTCGTGGGACGAGCCCGGCCTACCCCGCCCGGCGGCTCGGCTCAGCCCGGCCCGCTCGACTCAGCTCAGCCCGGTTCAGCCAGCGCCCCGCTCCGCTGTGCGCGCCCCAGCCGCGCCTGCCCGCTTCACGCCGGCGCCGTGCTCAGCGCCTGCAGCCCCGTCACCCGCAGCAGGTCGAGCCGCGCCTCGTCCTCGCTGCCCGGCGCCACCGTGTAGACGACGATCCGCAGGTCGGTGCCCGGAGCCGTGAGCACGTCGCAGTCGATCGTGATCGGTCCGACGGGCGTCCGCGTCACCGTCTTCCGGCTCGCGCGGTGCTCGGCGATGCGCGCCTCCGCCCAGCGCCGCTCGAACTCGGGCGACTCCTCGCGCAGCCGGGCGACGAGGGCGGCGAGCGCCGGATCGCGCGGGTAGCGCCCGGTCGCCGCGCGCAGGTCGGCCGCGAGGTCGCTCGCGAAGTCCTCCTCGTGCTGCGCGTCGAACTCGGTGCCCGCGTGGCCCGAGGTGAAGTGCCGCCAGACGAGGTTCCGCTCCAGCCCGGTGAACACCGAGGGGTCGCCGTTGAGGGCGGCCCAGAGCGGGTTCCACAGCAGGATGTCGTGGGCCGCCGTGAACACCGCGAGCGGCACGTCGCCCAGGCGGTCGACGATCCGCTGCACGCCCGGGCTCACGTGCTGCGGCACGACGCCCGGCGAGGGGACGGCGGCGCCGGCGACCCGGTAGAGGTGGTCGCGCTCGCTGTCCGTGAGCCGGAGCGCCACCGCGAGAGAGCGGAGCATCGACGGCGACGGGTTCCGTGCGCGTCCCTGCTCGAGCCGCACGAGGTAGTCGACGCTCACGCCCGCGAGCGCCGCCAGCTCCTCGCGGCGCAGGCCCGTGGCGCGGCGGCCCGAGCCCGCGGGCAGGCCGACGTCGGCGGGACGGATGCGGTCGCGCCACGAGCGCAGCACCGTGGCGAACTCCTCCATGCCGCCCATCCTCCTCCGCCCGCCGTCGCCGAGCCAGGTACTGCCGGTCCCCCCGTCGAGCGCGGCGTGGTCGAGGCCCGACCACCCGCGCAGGATGGGAGCATGACCACGACACTCATCACCGGAGCGAACCGCTCCCTCGGCCTCGAGACCGCCCGCCGACTCCTCGAGGCGGGCCACACCGTCTACGCCGGCATGCGCGACACCGCCGACGGCGACGCCGCCCGCGCGCTCGGCGCCCGCCCCGTCCGCCTCGACGTCACCGATCAGGCGAGCGTCGACTCCGCGATCGCCTCCCTGCCCGGGCTCGACGTGCTCGTCAACAACGCCGGCGTGCTCGGCACATCGTTCGGCGTCGACGACCTCACCCCGGAGGCGATGGCGGGCGTCCTCGAGACGAACGTCATCGGAATCCTGCGCGTCACGCAGGCCGCGCTCCCGCTGCTGCGGGCCTCCGCGGCCCCGGTCGTCGTGAACGTGGCGTCCGGAGTCGGCTGGCCGCGCTGGCTGAGCACCGAGGGCCACGACGAGTTCCCCGTCACCGCGATCCCCTACGCGGCGTCGAAGGCGGCGGTCGTCGCGCTCACCGTGCAGTACGCGAAGAACCTGCCGGCGATGCGGATCAACGCGAGCGACCCCGGCTACACCGCGACCGACTTCAACGGACACGGCGGGCACCAGACCGTCACCGAGGGCACGGACGCGACCGTCGCGCTCGCCCTGCTCGGCTCCGACGGGCCGACGGGCGAGTTCCACGACCGGCGCGGGCGCATCGAGTACTGAGCGGCGGGGAGGGCGGGCGCGGCCGGGCGGGGCGGCCGGACGCCGGCCCGGACCCGGCAGGCGTCCGCGCGCCCGTTCGAGAAGCCGCAGCCCCGAGTCCGGCCTGCGTCCACGTGCGCGTTCGAGCAGATCCCGCCCCGACCCTACGTGCGTCCGCGCACGCCCGAGACGCGGTGAGGTCCCCGAACCCGCCCTCGGCGCACCGGCCAGCACATGGTGATGAGGTGTCCTGTCTGCGCGGTCACCGGTCCTCGGTGCTGGGCTGTGAGTGACGGCCGGAGCCGGGACGCTGCCCACCGCGTGACAGAGGGCCGGATGAACCGCCGGCCCGACGGTGCGTGCTCGCTCCGATGCGCCTACCGACTCACCGCGTCTCGTGTCAGCTCTGCAGCTCGACCCCCCAGTTCGTCCTCTGGACGTCGGCGTCGAGCCCGCGCAGCTCGCGCGCCACGGCGTCGGCCTGCTCGCGCAGCTCCCGCACCGGCAGCGCGGGCAGGCGGCGCAGCTCGCTCCGGAGCTGGCGGTAGCCGCGCTCGCCGGCGGCCGCGTCGGCCGCGCGGGTCAGGAGGCTGTGCCGGGCGCGCAGGGCCTCGCGCCGGGCGAGCGCCGCGGTCAGCACCTCTCCGGTGGGAGTGGTGGCCGTCGCGTTGGTGAGGTTGATCGCCGTGACCAGCCGCTCGAGCTCGCCCAGTGCGCGCGTGCAGTCGGCGAGCAGCTCGGCCGGGTCCTCGGTCGGCTCCTCCCCCTCCTGGTAGGAGGCGTTCGCGACGATCCGCGACTGGAGGGCCTCGATCCGCTTCTGCAGGTCGGCCCGCTCGAGGAGTGCTTCGGCGAGAGTCATGCGACCAGGCAAGCACACATCGGCGCGACCCGCGCCCCTAGGCTGCGACCGTGCCGCTGCAGAACCATCCCGGAGACGTCGAGTTCCCCGTCCGACCCCGGCTGCGCTACGCGCGGGCGGCCGATGCGCACCGGCGCGGTCAGGGCGCCGGACGCCGCGCGCTCCTGGTGACCGCCTTCGCGGCTCCGGTGGGCCTGGTCGGCTTCGCATGGGGGCTCGCGCTCGGCGGCGGCGAGAGCGTCGTCGCGTTCACGGCGTTCGCGTTCGCACTGGCCTTCGGGCTGCTCGCCGCCACGGTCGGCTTCCAGCAGTGGGATGCGCGCGCGCCGCGCCGCGAGCAGCTCGCCTACCTCGGCGCGGCCGACTCGCCGACCCCGTCCCTCCGCCAGCAGCAGCTGCTCGCGCTCGACGCGGTCAGCGACTTCTCGTTCGCCGGCTGGAACTCCTCCCTCGCGTTCCAGCCCTCCTGGGCCGAGCTCCCGGAGGAGCTGCGGCGCCGCTACGCCGACGGAGCGAAAGGAGCGCCCTGGCAGCAGCTGCCGCTGCATCCGCTCGTCGAGCACCGGGTCGCGCTCGACCGCGACTTCCGCATCGCCTCGGCCGACGACGTGGAGCTGCTGGTCGCCGACGTGCTCACCCGCGGGCCGCTCTCGACCCGCTTCGCCGAGGTCTCGGCCTCCGCCGACGCCGAGCGGATGCGCTCCCGGGTCGCCGCGCTCACCGGCGGCAGCGAGTTCCACCTCCTCGAGCTCGCCCAGGCGGTCGACGGGCGTCCGCCGCTGCTCCTGCTCGCGGGCGACGCCGAGCGCACGATCGGCGCGATCCGCTACGCCTACGTCGCCGGCTACCTCCCGGCGGCGCGCGCCTGGGAGCTGCTGGCCGCGGTCGGCGACCGCGTCTTCGAGCGCTACTCCGGCTGGGACGCCTACTGGGCCGACGCGGCCCTCGCGATCGCCTTCCGCACCGACTCCCTCGGCGCCGTGCAGCACCACCACCGTCTGCGCGCGGAGCTCGCGGCGTCGGGGTGGCCGGCGGCGGCGGTGCCGTACCCGGGCTGAGCGCGGCTGCGGAGACGGTGCCTCCGAGCCGGAGCGTCCGGACCGGAGGCGCGCAAACGAGGTGACCTCCGTCGCCGACCGTGCCCACCGACCCTGCGAGCGCTGCGGCCCCGGGGTCAGCCCAGCTTCGAGGCGGGCACCGTCTCGAGATGGAGCAGGTCGCGGCGCAGGCGCTGCGAGCGGACGTAGCTGCTCAGCACGTGCTCGGGCGAGGGCGGGGAGTCGCTCCCGCCGAGGAGGGCGCGCGCGGTCGTGAGGCGTGCGCGGCGGATCTCGTCGAACACGGTGGTGCCGTTCCGCGCGAAGGTGCGCTGCAGCGTCCGCTTCGGGACGCCGAGGCGCTCGCAGATCTCCTGGACCGAGAGGCGGGGGTCGGTGGACATCGCGGCGATCAGGGCGAGGGCGCGCGTGTAGACGTCCTCGCTGCTCTCGCGCGGCAGCGAGGTCGCCAGCACAGCGCCCGCCAGCTGCTCGACGGCGGCCCGCACCAGGGGGAAGGCGGGGGAGTCGGCGTCGAGGGTGGAGCCGAAGGTCGCGTTGACGGTCGAGAGCAGGATTCCGCGGCTGGCCGCGTCGGCCTCGGTGACGACGGCGCCACGGTCGGCCGAGTCGACCAGGCCCAGCAGCGGGCGGTCGAGGGCGATCTCGGTGCGGGCGCTCGGGGTGTCGGTCACGATCGTGAACGGGGAGTCGCAGTGGAGGAAGGCGATGTCACCCGGCGCGACGCGGACCTCGAGCGCCGCCGGATCGTCCGGCTGGATCACGAGCGCGCCCTCGAGCGGGATGATCAGGCGGACGCCCGGGCCGGCGGCGGAGGTGCGGTGCAGGCGGGCCGGCGAGTGCCAGATCCGGAGCACGTCGACGCCGTCGCTGCAGAGGGTGTCGGCCACGATGCGGAACGCGCCGTTCGCGCGGACGTCGACGCCGCTCTGCGCCAGCCACGCGGCCGCCGCCGTGTCCCGGCGGGACACCCCGCGATCGACGATCGGTCGGCTGCCTTCTGCGATTCCCCTCACGGCGGAGTCCTTTCCTCTGGCGCGTCCTCCGTACGACGCGATCCCTCTACCCTGGCCGATCCGGCCCGGTGGTGAGAAGTCTTCATGCGATCGCATCGTCGCTCACCTCCACCGCAAGGTGTCGGATCCCGCCATCGGGGGACGGAACCTGACCTCCGGGGTGCGCCTCGGATCGACGTGGACCTCGAGCGCGGCGACGTCGGTGAACGGCCGGTCGTCGCTCGTGCGGCCCCGCAGCACGATGGAGTGGCGGAGCGTCCGGGGCGCCCTCAGCGGCGCGATCGTGTAGTGCGCGACGGCCACGAATCCCGCTCCCGGGGCGACCCGCTCGGGCCGGCCGACCACGGTGACCGGGGCCTCGTCGTAGTCGAGCTCGGCGCCCGAGCCGTCGGTGAAGGAGCCGCAGAACAGGGCGAGGTCGTGCAGGGCGGAGGTGCCGGAGTTGTGGAACTGCATCCAGAAGGTGATCACGGCGACGGAGCCGCACGCGGGCGCGA
>NZ_PSVI01000026.1:0-50509 GCF_002931415.1 Rathayibacter sp. AY1E8 | reverse complement strand
GTTGGTGGTGATGTCGACGGTGGTGTACTCGATGCCCTTCTTCTCGAGCACCCGGTAGGTCATGGTGCACTGCACGCATGACGGTTTCGATTAGACGGTCAGAACCACCGTTGCTCCTCCCGCCAGTCGTCGAAGTGGATGTCGTCATCGTCGATGTCGCCGCGAAACGAGTGCCACGCGATCCACGCCCCGGCCATCTCGCTGTGACCGGACTTCTCGAGCATCTGCGCGATGACGGTCACCTTTTCGCAGTCGAGAGTAGGAGCGATCGCCTTGGCGACGTCGACGCTCGCGAGAGCCGCGGTGTAGGAGTCGGCGGCAGCAAGGAAAGTGGCGACTGCCGCGTCGTAGCCAGCATCAGCAGTGAGGTAGGTGGTGACGGCTTTTCTCTTCTGCCGCTCGGTCATCGCTGGATTCCGTCCTGAGCGTGGTGGGCGTCGCCCTCGTCGTCGTCGGTCGCGTGCTCCGCGATCCACAGGTCCGCGGCCTCTTTTCTGCCTGCGGCTCGCAGGAGTCCGGCGAGGGCGCCGACCTCACCACAGTTCAGCCGCGTTGCGACGTCTCCGGCAAGGTCCCCACTCGCGAACGTGTCCACGAACACCGCCAGGGCCTCCTCCACGCTCAGCGCCGGAGCGTCGGGTACCGCTCCCGCGGCGTCGACAGCGGGCATGAGAAGGGCGATCAGCGCCTCCGCGAACGGAGACCCGTCCTGCTCGACCGCCAGCGCCCCGGGCGCGGCCGTCCCGGGCAGGCAGAGCGTGTTGCGGGCAGCCTCGAGGATTTCGGCGTCGGAGGCGGTGTCGTAGTCCGCGCTGGACGCGCGCTGTGTGGTGCAGATGAGCGCGAGCTGCTCGGGGGTGGCCTGGCCTGTGGACGTGTTCGACATGATTCCCGCTTCTCCGGAACAAGACCCGGGCTGCTCACCTGATGGTGACGCCTGGCTTGTCCCTCGTCTGATCGTTTTTTGTGCCTCTCCGGCGGGAAGAACCGTTTGAGTGGAGGCGGCGGAGTGACGCCTGTTCCGAACGAGATAAGGGAGCGCAGCGACCGCGTTCGGAAGAGGTGGCACGCAGGCGCCGGAGCGAAATAGGTTTGTACCGCGGAGAGGAACAAAAAACCTCAAGAACTGCGCCGCAAAGCGGCTCCTCATCGCCGCAGGCGACGCGCACAGCGCACCCCCGCCTCTGGCGGGAGAACCCGGGGAGGGTGAGGGGCCCGCCCCTCACGGAGGGCAACGCCAGCCCTCCCCCGCGGATGCCTGGGGGTATTGGGCAGAGGGGTCCTGGGGCTACTCTCGGCGGAAACCCGAGAACATGTCGGTCAGCCTCAACCGCCCCGACTGCGTCCCGAGTGCAGCTGTTGACTCGTTCAAGCGCAGCAAAATCGACACCGTGAAGATCCTCGGCAGCGAACTCACTCTGTCCCAAGCCGTCAGCACGGTGACTGCCTGCTGAGGACGCCGGGGCAACAACCCAGACGAGGTGCCAGCTCGCGGGGTTTCGACGGTTTCAGGGTGTGAGCCACGTAGCTCACGCGCGGCGGAGGTCGTCGTTGTCGGCGAGAAGCATGGCGGTCTGCAGGAGTAGCGCGGCCAGCCTCGCATCCACGTCGTCGTACGCGTCTGCGACATCCTGCAGAGACCTGCGCGCGGACGGCTCGAGCCGCACGCGCGGGTGGTTGTCGACAAGCGGCTGTCCGGCTCGTTGCCGGATTGCGGTGATGCTCGACATCGCCCGGGTGGTCAGGGGTCCGTGGGGGTTCAGCCATCCGTGTTGATCGATCGCCGGAAGCAGGAACGGTGCGACCCGCCAGTCCTCGGGCACGTCGATGTCGCAGTCGTGCGCGTCAGTGAAGAGTGCGGGGTCGAGGATCTCGCGGACGGTGTACCGAAATCCCAGCGCCGCTGGCCCCAGGACCCGCAACCAGCGAGTGACCACGCACCGCCAACACGACACCGCCTCCACCGACCGTCGAATCAGGACGCCGGCAATCGTCATGTCACCGCCGAGAGTGATGTCCGCCTCGGCAATGCTGCCTGCGTCATGTCGGGTGAAGTGGAGTTGATCGAGCAGGAGCAGCAGGAAGGCATCCCGTCGGCCGACAAGACCCGCCGGGTAGCGGGTCAGCGGCACTGCTGCGACAGCTTCCACCGGGGTGATCCATCCAGCACCGACGCGAATCGGTCGTGCAGGTTCCGTGAGTGGTACCGGGAATGCCTCGTCGAGGAGCTCGTGGGCTGCGCGAATAGCGCACACCCGTGCCACCGCCGTGGACGAGGCGGTGGGAACTGCGGCGAAGAACCGACCCAGCTGGACAAGCGACGCCGGCGCCGGGCTCGCCCCGATCGCATCGCACCAGTCGGTGTACAGCTGCCAATGCGGCCGGCTCGATACCGGCAACCGTTTGAGGACGTGGTCGGGGGTCATAGGCCGATGTCGTTGACGGCGTTCCCGGTGCGCGGATCACGCTCGCGCGCGTAGATCTCGACCGTCGCCGGGGACCGGTGTCCGGTCTGCCGCATCACCGCATGGGTACTCGCCCCATGACTAAGCGCTTAGGTGACGAACCCGGCGCGGAGGGAGTGGGCGCTGTACTGCTCAGGATCCAGGCCGACCGCGGTGACGCGGCGTTTGACGATGAGGTTCACCGACTGCGCCGTCAACGCGTTCACTGTCGGCAGGCCCGTCTTGTGCATCCGCCGCAGCAGCGGCGCCTCCCCATCGAGGGCCGGAACCCTCGCCCGGCACACATGCACTGCCGGGTCGTCGGTGAACAGGACCCGCATCACTGCACTCCGTCCCTTCTCTCCTGCAGCGAGGATCCGCAGCCACCGTACCCACGCACACGCACCACACGTCAGCGGCTCCCGGCCGTAGGGGATGGCTTTGACGAGTCCTTTGCCGGTCTGGTCGGTCTTGGAGCGGCGGATCCGCAGGTGCAGCCCGTCTTCCTTGTGTCGGGTGACGTCGGAGATGCGCAGGTCGGTGAGTTCGGTGCGGCGGAACGCGCCGGCCCAGCCGAGCAGGATCAACATACGGTCCCGAACCCCAGTCGCTCCCGCAGGCCACGTCGTGACATCGATGCGGTCAAGGACCGCCTGCACATCCGTCAAGAGGAGTGGGTCCGCTCGACGCGGGGGTCGCAGTCGCTCCCGCCGGATGCCCTGCAGAGTACGAGCCACCAGAGAGCTGTGACCGGGAAGGGGGAAGGTTCTGTTCCGCGTGTGCGGCGTTGATCGCGACAACCAGCGGGCCATGGAGGCGGGCGCATACCGCCACTCCCCCGCGGCCGTGAGGATCCCGGCACGGTCGGCGAGATATTCCGCGACCGTCTCCGGTGACGCCGGCACGTCCGGGCGTCCGTTCGCTGCGCACCAGGACACGAAAGCGCGCAGGTCCGACTCGTACGCCCGCCGCGTGTTCCCCGCGATCGACGCGTCACTCAACTCCGTCACCGCTGCCGACACAGGCAACACAGCCACAGCCGGCACCTGCTCCGGTGCTGAAGTCGCTGGCGCTTCTTCGAGGATGTCCTGCGGCAGCGTCACGACCGGGGCATCCCCATCACCAGGCACGCCCGACAGTTCACGTCGCGACGGTCCGGCCCACTGATTGGATCGGGGCAGCACCCGGTGTCGGTATGCGGGAGGCGGCCGTCAGCGATCTGCTCGAGGACACGCACCCGCTCCAGCAGCTCCGGCACCCCCGAGCGCAGAACCCTCGTTGCCTGCAGAAGAACACGCCAATTCGGTTCACCGTCTCCGTCGAACCATTCAGCCAACCGGACCTCGTCTATCTCCGCCGCGATTGTATCGACGTCCGGCGGAAAAGCCAGAATGCCCTCGAACGGGCCCTCCAACTGATCCGACACCGACACGACACCCACCTCTCCCGAAACGCCGCTGGTAAACAACGGAGCAATTCGCCAACTTCCCCACTAGCGATTACATCATCCGCAGGCACCAACGCGGGGTAAGCATGCACCCGTGTCGGGCGGACCTGTCAGTACCTGGACTTCCAGAAGAAGACGGCGAAGCATCCGGCAAGCTGTGGGATACGTCGATATTCGTGCGTTACAGTCGTGACGCTATTTCTTGAACTTGTAGGAGGTCCCCCATGGCTCAGAAAGTCACGCTGGTTGACGACATCGACGGCACCCCCCTCGACAGCGACGGCGGCACTGTCCGCTTCGGCATCGACGGCGTCAACTACGAGATCGACCTCTCCGCGAAAAACACCCAGAAGCTGCACGACGCTCTGGAAGACTTCATCACCAACGCCCGCCGTGTCCGCGGAAACGGCGGAACCGCTTCTGCGCCGACCGCGAAGAAGGGCGACCCGCAGCGCCTGAAGGCCGTCCGCGAGTGGGCCAACGCCAACGGGTACACCGTGTCCAGCCGCGGCCGCATCCCCGCCGAGATTCAGGACGCCTACGACGCCGCTAACTGACGACAGCCGCTCAGCGCCCGAGGTTGCCGCCGAGAAGGACTTGTCGGCGGTGATGACCGTTCCGGCGTCCACGCACCCGACGCGGCCTGCAGCGCTCTAATCGAGAGGTTGCCGCGCCGTCGAGGAAGACGTTCGCTGTGGAGTTCGTCGTCGTGTCGATGGCCGACGTTCTTCCAGTTCTGCTAGCCCGATGCCGGTCGGCTCCAACCTGTCCAGTCCCTATGGTGCGAGAACTCCTGGGCGGAGCCATCTGGTCGATCTTCGGCCTGCCCATCGTGGCGATCGTGCGTAGCCTCGCTCATCGACGAGCGCGGCGCGCGGCGAACACGAAAGGGGCCCGGGCGAGCGCGAAGCCGAAGAGAGTTCCGGCGGCGCCGACCGCCTGCGACCAATCCGGTTGGATGAGTAGAGAACTCGAGTCAAGGCTGGTGATCAGGGGGAACAGAACCGCGAGGATGCTGATCGCCAACCCTCCGAGAGATACTACAATGTCGGGCACAGTGCCGACCAGGATGCCGATGATCAGCGCGCTGGCGCAACCGACCATGATGCTCAGCGGCGTGGTTGCGGCGACAAATGCCGAGATGCCGAACGGGGAGAGTGCGAAGTCGAGCATCGCCACGCCGCCGAGAAGGGCGACGACGCCCGGTCGTCGCTTCGAGGGCAGCAGGAAGCTCACCGCGAGACCGACTGCGAGCGAGGCCAGGTAGACCAGTAGCACGATGGCGGTATCCCATCCCATCGCTAGCCGTGCGACGACAATGCCAATGGTCACGCCTGTGGCGACGACTGACAGACCGACTTTACGAATCGGCAGAAACATCCCGAAAGAGAGCACTCCGCAGAGGGCGCCGAAACCGAAGGCGAGTCCGAAGATCGTCGCGCCGGTGGCCGAGGCGACCGTGTCGCCGACGAGGCCCATCGCCGCTGCGAACACGAGCACGGGCCCACTGGCTAGCGTGATCGATTCCGGGTCGGCGTATCTCCCGCCCGGGCGGCGGATGAGCCGACGAACGATAAGGACAACGGCGATGATCAGGACGACCAGCATGATGGCGTCAGCTACTTCTGTGGTCGACATATGGTCTCCTCGGTCGGTGGCTGCCCTCGCCACGGCACAAACCGATCCCGGGTGATCATCATCCCGGGGTCTCGAAGACCAGGGAGGAAGGCTCCGCGCAGCCGACGCCGAAGGTCGAGGTCGCCGAACTCGTGAAGGTGTTCCTCGAGGAGGCGAAGAATGCGGGCTCGGCGAGCCGCCGATCTCGAACGCATCTCGCGCTAGAACGGTCGATTCCCCTGCACGTACACGGCTGAGATGAACCTCGACGCCCACAACCTGCGGTGCCACCTTCCCACCCTGCACGATATGTACACGCGTGCGTATGCGCCCTCGACGGGGTCTGAACAATGAGTGATCGCACTCGGTTCGGCCTACCGGAGCACGATGGCACCGGGCGACGCCACGTCGAAGCCGGCGCGAACATCGCGCGGGATGCGAATCGATACCTTCGGCGACCCGTAATCGAGCGCGCGTGCGATGCGGCTGAAATCGCTGAATCAGTCGGCTTCGATCGGCGGCGGCGTCTCGCTAATCCCCGTTTCGTCGACGGATCGACTGATGATCAGCCTCAACCCGTCCGCGATACGCGGCCTGCCCGGTACCGAGGTTCTCAACCACTGCTACGGCGTAGGAAGGGTTGTCGTCCGCGTCGTCGCCGACGATGATTCCGCCTCCGACGAACGCGCGCTGGCGCACGGCCGCGGTGTGGGCGTGCATCAACTCGCGGCCCGGCGCGATCGTGAGAGACGACGAGAACTGCGAACGCGTCCTCGGCGTGGGCGTCAAAGGTGTCGGTCTCGAACGGGGCGTTTGAGCAATCCGGCCCTCTGACTTGTGCGGGGAGGGACCTAGCGAGGTCCTTTTGGGCAGCACCCCTCTCACCGATCCCCCGCGAACCCGGCCTTCAACCGCAGCCCGCGTCCCTTCTCCGCGCCCTTCGTCAATGGTGTTCGTGGGGATCGGTCCTGCCGATGACGAACTCGACGAAAGGACCCCCTATGAACCGCCCGCTCTCCACCCCATACCTGCCCGAGCGTCCCCGCACGCTGCACCTTATCGACATCGAGAACATGGTCGGTCCGGATGCGAGCGCCGAGGAGGTGACCTCCTTCTGGACCGGCTATCGCCGACTCGCCATCGGTCTCGGCTACAACGACCACGCGATCGTCGCGAGCGGGCCGCGGTTCGCACCCGTTGCATGGTTCGCTATCCCGGCAAACGACGTGCAGCGCCGCGTGGGCCGCGGCATCGACGGCGCTGACTTCGCCCTGATCGACGCCGTCGAGCTCGAGCGCTACTCGGTCCGGTTCGACCGCCTGGTGATCGCGAGCGGCGACCACGCTTTCGCGCCGCTCGCACGTCGAGCCCGCAAACTCGGCATGCGTGTGCACCAGGTGATCGGCCGCGGCCTCCCCTCCCGCGAGCTGTTCGCCGCGTGCCCGACGCATTCGCGGTTGCGCTTCGACACGATCCCGACGGGCACAGGCAAGACTGCCGCCGCCGAGCCGGCGCGTGGCGCCCGCGAGATCGTAAAGGTGGCAGCGTGAACGAGAGCACTGACACAGCAGCCCCCGAGACGTTCCTTGCTCCAGCGAACCGCCGAAACGCCCTGCGCGCCACGGGGTTCCTCCGCGGATCCCTCGCTGACGCGCGCTCGCTCGACGCCACCCGTCGCCTCGTGACGACAGTGTCGGAATGGAACGAGGGCGCCGGCCTCACGCTCACACTGACGAGTGACCGGAAGGTCCAACTCGACATCGAATGCGCGGGGACCCCGCAGCCAGGGTGGCAGGACGACGTTCGCGCCGTGCTGCAGCACGTCGCTGAGGTACGCGAGGTGGTACCTGCGAAGCGGCCTGCGCCACGAGCACTGCTGCGAGTCACGGCCCGCCCGACGCGCATCGCGATCGAGCAGGAGGCGTACGCTTCCACGACGACGCGCCCCTCGGTGAAGCATCCTGTCGCGCACGGCGGCGGCGAGAGGGAGCTGCTTCCGCTTCTCGCCGCGCATCCCGGCACGAGCGTGCGCATCCACCTCGCGGCAGTGTCGCCGCTGGAACGCTCGATGCTCGACGACGCTCTCCACGCGGAGTGGGACGTACTCCACGGAGATCCGCGAAGCTACCGCGGATCGTGCGTGCGCATCGTGTCGCTGCTCGGCGCCGACGAACAGGTGCCTGCGCGACTGCGAGCACTCGTGCGCGGCTGGGGTTCGTCCGTCGAATTCGAGATGGCATCCACGCAAGAGTGGGCGTGGGACGCAGACGGACTCGCCGGAGCGGCGACCGCCGAATCGGCAGCGATCAGCCTGTTCCGTATGCCAGTTGCTGGAGAGGACCCGATCGATGGTGTGCGCACCCTCATTCCCCCGGTCAAGCCGGTCGCTCTCGACCCGGTTCCAACTAAGCCCAGCGTTCCCATCCGCCTCGGCACCGCACGCACCGGCGATCGACGGCGCGTAACGGCGGCACTCGACGTCTCAGACCTCGTTCGTCATGTGGCCGTCGAGGGCGCGACGGGTGCCGGCAAGTCGACCGTTCTCGCCCAGCTGTGTCGTGAGGTCGCTGACGCAGGCTACGGCGTCACCCTGTTGGACCCACACGGCACGACTGTTGACGCGGTGGGCGCGAGCCTGCGCGCCGACACGGGTGGGCGCGCACTCATCGTGCGACACGGCGATGCCGAGAACCCGGTGCCCATAAACCTGTTCGCCGAGCCGGACGTCGCCCGCCGCGAACGCGCCATCAGCGAGTTTATAGAACTCGTGCAGACGATCTTCGACCCTCGATCGGAAGGCATCGTCGGCCCGCGCTGGCGCACATGGTTCGCGTTGCTCGCCGAGGCCAGTTTTGTCGTATTCGGCCCGGCGACGTCGATCGCGACCCTCGTCGCAATCGGCGGAGACATGCGGCGGGTAGCGCACGTTGCCCGTGTCGCCCAAAAGCTCGGGTCGGTCGCCGGGGAGCGCCTCGCCGCCGAGTACGGCGACCTCAGCCAGAAGGAGGCGATCGAGGTGACGTCCTGGGCGATATCGAAGCTGCACGAACTCGTCTCCGGCCACACGATGCGCCGGACCCTCGGCACCGGCATCGACGCCGTCGACGTCGACGCGGTGATGGCCGACGGAACGCCGCTGCTCATCGACCTGGGATCCCCGGCCCTCGGTGCACCCACGGCGCGCATGCTCGGCTCGATCTGGCTCCTCAAGCACTGGGCAGCAATGACGAGACGAGTGAATCGCGATCGACCACACGTGGTCGTGGTTGATGAAGCACAGCTCTTCCGCTTCGGGGCGCTTCCAGCGATGCTGGCGGAGGGGCGAAAGTTCGGTGTGGGCGTGGTGATGGCGACGCAGTCGCTCGACTCATTGCCGCGCGAGCTCTCCGGGGCACTGGCGAGCAACTCGGGATCGACCCTGACCTTCCGATCGAGTCTTCACTCCGCGGCTCGCGCCACGGCACGCCTCGCAGGTTGGTTAGCGAGTGACCTCACACGCCTGCCTGATCTGGCGGCTGCGACCGTGCTCTCGCGGGGCGGAGTTCCGACCGAACCATTCACGCTCGCAGTGGCGCGACCGAGGGCGGTCGCCAACCCCGACGCGCTCGGCACCCTTGACGCGAGGTCGACTGCACTGCTGAGCACCCCCCACCGCGACACAGCTGTCCCCACTCCAACGTCGGTCGATGCCTTCATGCGACCCATCCTGGCGAAGGCGGCAGCGCGCAGTCCGCGGCCGACGGCCTCTGTGACGCCGGACGAGTGGGTGAGCAGCCGATTGAGGTCGGAAGCCGCGACCGACCAGAGCAGTCTCGTCGACCCGCCTACCTGATTCGTGGGCCTCGCACACCGGGATGGCCCGGCAGATGTGATTCGAGCGATTCACCTCTGCATCGACGTCGAAGCGCATCGCAGTGCCCGCATTGCGGAACAGGCGCAGGTCCGTTTCCGATTCGACCGCGAGACGCATGGCGACGGATTA
Organism: Rathayibacter sp. AY1E8; assembly: GCF_002931415.1. Taxonomy (NCBI): domain Bacteria; kingdom Bacillati; phylum Actinomycetota; class Actinomycetes; order Micrococcales; family Microbacteriaceae; genus Rathayibacter; species Rathayibacter sp. AY1E8. The sequence continues at coordinate 41,019 of NZ_PSVI01000026.1, read as the reverse complement.
ACTCATGCTTCTCTGCCGAGAAGCTCGCGGGCAGAGCGGCAACGATGGTGTCCAACGCACGCGGCAACGTGTTCCCCCCCCCCGTCGCGAGACGCAGGAGCCCCGTCGCTTTCGCGAAGTCCGGGGGCATAAGCCGCACTCGGTTGGCCATGTCCTCGGCGCAGAACGTCTCCGCTCAGCCGACCCTATCGGATTCTTTGTCCTGATCGTCTGGAAGCCACGTTCGGAGTCCCGGGGATCGGTCTTGTCAAAGAAGCCGCTCACTCGGAGTGGCCGAGAGGACACAATGACTCCCAAGATCGTCACCGCGAAACTCGGCACCGACATTGTCAGCGAGAGCGTCCCTGCTCCGCGCTCTGACCCTGGGTTCTGGGAACGGTTCGGTATCCGCTGGAGCGGGCTCGTCGACCGGGTGCGCACGAAACAGGTTGACGACACCGAGCACACCCACTATCTGCACCGGCTCGCCCATGAGGTGCGCCGACGCGAGGCGGAAGTCGTCTCCGGAGCGGATCGATGCTTCGCCCACTTGCGACTTCTCGCCGCGGAGGCTGAGCACGCGGCCAGTGACCACGTCGCGCCTGCGCCGAGCGAACCGACCCTAAGCGAGCTCGCTTCGCTGAGCGGCAAGGACCGTACCGGCTGGGCGGACGACGTGCGTTCCGCTCGTGTCGCTGCTTCTGCGGCGGCGGCGGCTTCGGCTCGGGTGCGGGCTGCACAGCTCGAGATTGTCCGGGTTGGGGCCGAGCGCGAGTCGGTGTTGGCGCAGGCATCTGCGGTGCGGATCTTGTGGGCTGAGGCGTTCGCTGTTCGCGCTGCGCTCTACGAGCGGGCCCGGCACGGGGTGTTCGGTCGGCGGTCGGCGGCGGCTCCCGCGATTCCGGTCTACCGGCCGACGATCGGGCATGCCGACCCCCGGGTACTCGGTTCTGTCGGACCGATCGGGCCGGTCGGCCCCACCGGGGATCGGTAGCCCTTTCGAACGACTCGGGGCCGCCGCTGCACGGGAGGCGGCCTCACACCTCATTCACGACGTGCTGTCTGGGAAGGACATTTCATGAGCATCTTCGACCGCTTCCGCACGCAGAAGCCCACGCACGGGCCTGAGGACGATGCCCCACGCCAGCTACACACGGCTGACTTCGCGCACATCACCTCCCTCGCCGACCACGGCATCGAGCTCACACGTGCCGAGCAAGTCGCCGGTGCCGACCTCGCAAGCGGCGCGATCGACGCGACGGGCATCGCGGCCGGTGAAGGGCCGCTTCTTAACGACGAGACCGTCGACGCGCGGCTCGCGCGGGCACTCGCCGGAAACAAGGTCGACGAGGACAAAGCCCAGGTGATCTCGGCGTCGAATATGCGTGATGCCGAGCTCGGGCTTCTGACTGTTCGGCCGGGCGAGGAGCCGCTGTCGCTCACGGGAACCGTCGCAGCACTCAAGGAGGCTGAGGCCGAGAAGGTGTCGGCCGACGAGGGCGCCACCGAAACAGCCGGCGTGCTTACTGGTGCGCATCCCGACAAGGAGGGCGCTCGGTGGCCGGGCCGGCAGATCTTCGTCCGTGCTTTCGACTTCGCGCGGGCGCGGTTGCTGTACCGGATCGCTGAGTGTGTACCGCTCGGGCTGGCGTTGATCCTTGAGTTGATCGTCACCTCGTCGAACCTGTACGCGGCCTTCCGCTTGGAGAATCCCTTCGTGGCGAACGCTCTGGCGGCTGCGATCCTCCTCTCGCTCACGGTCGGCCCGCACCTGGTGGCGCTCGAACTCGCCGAGCGGCGTGCGCTCGGGCACTTCCGGCGCTTCGGGATCCTCGTCGTGGCGCTCGGCAGCGGCTTCTGGCTCGCCACCGGCGTCTCTCTCGCGGTGCTCCGGGCGATCGTCGAAGCGAGCGAACGAGCAGCGAGAGCAGCCGACGAGTCGACCGACTCCGGCTTCGCCGCCCGGAACGGATCGATCCCGGCGCCGATGCAGGAGGCGGCTGCGAACGCCGCAGGTTCCGTGCCGTTCGAAATCGAGTTGGCGCTGTGGCTGTCCGTTCTGCTCGGCGTGGGCGTCGTCGTCTTCATGTGGGAGCTGCATCACCACAACCCGGCGCGAATCGTTGACCTCAACGCTCGCGAGCGGGCCCACTGGGCGGCTCTAGCGGTGACTAACCTTCGCGAGCGCATTTCACTGATCAAGGCTGAGCTGGCCTTCCAGGCCGAGGCGGCCGCACTCATCCGCCCGTCCTACGTCATCCGGGCCGACGCGCTCGTGGCCGAGTGCGATGAGACGAAGAGCACCTACCGCGCCGAGCTCGCACGCGTGTCGCGTGATCCGTCGATGATCAACGCTCTTCAGCTTCGGGCGCGCGAAGCATCGACGTCCACCACCGGTGGAGGAGCGGACCGCTGATGCGCTGGTTCCGCTGGATCTTCGTGGGCCGACACCCAGCCCGGCCGTCGCTCGGCGAGTGCCTCTGGTGCTCTTCTGCGCTCGAGCTGTGCCCGCAGTGCCGTGGCGAGTGGCGGCTGGTGCCGCTCTGCATCTGCCGCATCGGTCGCACCTGCCCGACCCACGGTCGGCACTGGGCCTGAGCTCCTCCACCGGGGATCGGTCTCTTCGACGAGGCCGATCCCCGGACCTCACTCACACCACCAACGAAAGGCACACCATGACGTTCCGCACTCGAGGCACCGTCCTCGTCCTGGCACTCGCCGCCGCCGTCGGCCTGAGCGGCTGCACCCCTGGCGTCTGCACCGACGATGGCGACGGCGTCGACCAACTCGCCGTCATCGTCGGTAATCGCTCCAACAGCGCGCTCGCGACCGCCGATCAGCTCGGCGACGCGCTCGCCACGATCAACGCGCCCGGAGACCGGATCACCGTGATCGCGGCCGATGGGGTGCCCGACACGATCTACGACTTCACGCTCAGCGAGCCTCCCGAGAACGACCTCGACGCCAGGGACGCGCGAGACGCCTTCGAGTCGGACGTCGACACCGCAATCGCCGTATCGACCGCGAACGACCCGGAGGTCGACCAGACCGAGGCGATCGCGCTCGCTACCCGAAACTTCTCCGACTCAGCAGCGACCCGCACGATCGTCTTCCTCGACTCGGGAGTCCAGACAACGGGTGACTTCGCCATGCTCGACGGCGCACTCTACAATGACCCCAACGACCGCGTGCAGTCGATGCGCGACGCGGGTGCCCTCGCCGACCTCGAGGGCATCCACGTGCAGATGCCCATGCTCGGGCTCACCCAGCCGCCGCAGGAACCTCTCACCGAGGACGCCTATCAGGCGCTCGTCGCGCAGTGGACGGCCTTCGTGTCGGCCGCCGGCGGCACGCTGACGATCGGTGGTGCCAGCAGCGCCCCCTCACCGCAGGCCGCTCCGGATCTCCCGAACGTCACCCCCGTGTCCATCGATCGCCCCACCGCCACCGCGGGGAAGTGCGCCTGGACGCTGGAGGACGGCGCGATCGGCTTCGTCGCCGACGAAGCGACCCTGCTCAGCGAGGACGCCGCCAAGGCGACCGTCGCCGCCGCGGTGCAGGCCCTGAGTGGATGCGCGGGCGCGTACACGGTGATCGGCTCCACGAGCTCGGCGAAAGATCAGACGGTCAACCTTCCACTCTCCACCGACCGCGCAACCACCGTCGCCGGGCTCGTCGCGAAGCACCTGGGCCTTCCCGTCGAATCGATCACCATCAAGGGATTCGGGGAGGAGTGGACGTGCCGCGTGAACGACCGCGGTCCCGATGGCGCCCTCCTCGCGGAGCAAGCCGCGCTGAACCGTGTCGTCGTGATCTCCCGCGGCACCATCGAGACCTCGTGCAAGCGATGAGCGGCACCGTCTTCGCACGGGCTGTGACCCTTGACGAAATCGCACGGACCCTGTCGGCTGAGCTCGCGCACGAGGGCGTGACGATCTCTCGGGCGACAGCGATCGAGTTGGTGAGTTCACAGTGGAACCCGCTGACGGAACAAATCGGAACTGAGCTACTCGAGAGCCTCAGCCTCTCCGATCAAACCAGCGCACTGCAGCTCCAATCCGACGACGAGCTGGCGTTGTTCATGCGAGAACACTTGCCCGATTCCCGCACGGTCGCCGTGCGATGCGCGAACGAGTTCGTCGACGAACTGCGCGGGTGGGCGCTCTCCAACAGGGCAGCGCTGGTCACCATCGACTCCACGTGATGACCGCGACATCTGTACGACTCGGCGATACACAAGCGGCAGCTTCCCTGACGCCCAGGTGTACGCCTGGCCCGACGGCCAGGGCGGCGCTCACGTGGTCATCGATTCGATCGAACTCGGCCCCGGCTGGGCTCAGGAGTCGACGTGGCTCGCCTTTTCGGTCAGCTACCTCTACCCCGACGCCGACTGCTACCCGCACTACGTTCGCGCCGACCTCGCCCATGCCGATGGCCGATCTCTCAAGGTGCCCTTCCATTTCGGTAACAGGACGGCAGTCGTCGCCGGATCGACACCACGGTCGTCGTGGGAAGCAACATCACCCGCCTGACTCCAACACCCTCCGAACAGTCGTCGACACGCGCGGAGGACGACCACCAAGCTCGACTGTTCGGGAGCGCCGGCCAGGAAATCCTCCGCCGCTCTCGGATTGGGATCGTGGGGTTGGCGGCGCCGGAATGCTTGCTACCGAATTCCTCTCTCGCCTCGGCGTCGGAGAGCTGGTGGTCGTGGATTCGGACAAGGTCGAAATTACGAATCTCACACGTCTACCGGGCGCGCTCCGCCGAGACGCACGCGCGATCCTCACTCACCCCGACCGACCTCGTTGGGCGCGGAAGCTGGGCGGCAAGATTGCCCGCGTGATCACTCTGAACGGGATCGCAGTCAGCAACGCCTTGACGAGGCTCACTCTCGCCCTGACCGGGCTTAACTCGGATGAGCCGATAGCGCACCACCGAGTTCACCCGCGTCGCGACGATCACGCCCACGGTGAACCAGCGCGAGACTCCGGGTGCACGGTCTGCGGAATCCGCGGCATCACGGGCCTCGAAGATCTACGACCCCTACCGCTCCCCCGGAACTGACCTCGCGGTAGCCGATGCGCTGGACTGCACTGTCATCGGGACTCACGCCCTGCACCAGTCATGCTTCCGGAGATAAAGGATGGGTCGAGGCCGAGCCCCATTTAGCATGCGCACCCTCGCACATGTCGTGGCCGACGACTTAAGGGACACATCGTCCTGCCGCCACAGAAACTCGCCGACCCCGACGCTCGCGCCTAGTGAGCGGCGGCTGCCGCCGAGCACGGCTCGTTCTACCGGAAGAACAGGGCGCGTTACCGACCGCCAAGCAGATCGCCGCGGCCTTCGACTAAACCGCTGACAGCAATCAACGAGCCTGCTCGCCACGCTCCTGCGAGAGTCCCACGGAGCGGCGGAGGTTGGTGTTCGGCACTTGCACCCGACCGGCCTGGGCGACCGCCTCGTTCGCGGGGCGCCCCTGAGCGATGTCAGCGCGCATCTTCACATCGATGAGGTCCTGCTGGATCCCGTGGGCCTTTATCTCGTTCGCAGTGGCCGTGCGCCGGCCCGCGCTGTCGTAGGAGATCTCGCTCTCCGAGCGCAGCGCGTCGGCCCATCCTTCGGTGCCAGCCGGAGTTGCGTCAGCGGATCGGGCTGTCTGCGAAGGCAGGGGTTTGTTCTTGAAGTAGGCGGCTTCGTCGCGGTTCTCTGCGGCGAGAGCGCGCAGCCGCTCAGGGGTCTCGGTAGCGGTGCCGCCGGCGTCAGCTTCCTGCTCGTAGCGGGTCGCCTCGTCCAGGAGGACGTCGATCACCTCGTGGACGTCGCCGCGGTCGAGCGCCCGCTGATAGCGGTCATCGAACTGGGCGAGCCGGTCAGCTTCGGCCTCGGCTCCGAATTGGTTCAGATGCCCCAGCTCAACCTCTGCCGCAATCGACTGGTTGAGGTCCCCGCCTGCCGCAGCTCGCTCGGAGGCGGCGGCTTTGTCGGCGGCGGTCTGCGCGCTGGGGTTGTCACGGTAGAGCTGAGCCTGGGCGCGGGCGTCGTCCGCGAGTACGCGCAGCTGGTCGGGGGTCTGCTCGGAGGTACCGCCCTCGTCTGCTTGTGCGTCGTATTCGCGTGCGTGCAGCTCGAGCGCGGCCGCCTGGTCGACGTTCTCCTGCCCGTCCTCGGATCCGCCCTGATCGATCGGCGCGTCGGCTACGTCGTTGCATGAGGCGTTGGCGCGGCGCTCGTCGTCGTCGTCCATCATTCGGCGACGACGGCGGCGTCGACCGTCGTCTCGACGTTGTCCGTCCGTGCTCCGTCGACAGCCGCGCGCTACTCGTCGGTGAGCAGCTGCGGAAACTTCTCCGCGACGGCGAGGGCCTTTTCTGCGGAGAAGTCGGCCGGCTGGTCGTTGCGCAGCTTCTCCGCGATGTATGCGACGTCGACGCCGAACCGATCCTGCACCTCGCGCGCGATGGTCTGTGTGGCACGCTCGGCTACCGGGTCGAGGTCCTTCCACTGCTGCGCGGTTGAGAGGACGTCAGCGATCTGCTAAAGCTCGGCGCGCTGGCGCGTCCCGGGAGTCTTCGTGGTCGGCACCTGCACCGCCGGCCCTGCTGCCGGAGTCAGGCGCGTGGGCACCGGTCCGCCGCGACCCGCGGCGAGGTCGGCACGCTGCTTCGCGGCCTGCTGCTCAGGCGTGAGCGCGGCAACCTGGTTGGCGGTGATCCGCGCGGTGTAGCCGTCGCGGACGACGGTCAGGCGCTGCGTCATCATCCGAGCGAGCCCCTGCGACCGGTGCAGGTTCCCGGCAGCTTTCGCGGCGCGGAAGATCGACGCCACCAGATAGGCGACTCCCCGCTCGGGCACCTCCAGCGTGCTCCCTGAATTCGGAAGGACGTTCTCGCTGCCGTCGGAACGCTTTACACGCACGACCATCACCGGCACACGACGTGACGGTTCGGCCAGGTCGCGAAGGGCCCGACATGAGCACTGCTCACGGTGCGACGAGATGCCGGCGCAGCTCGGCGAACACCTTTTCTGCCGCGGAAGTCGCTTCGGCTCGTGAGCATCCCGCGGCCGCGGCGGCGTCGCGCATCGCGGTGAGGACGAGGCGCGGGTCCGTTCGAGCGTCGGATTCCGGATCGGGCTGCGCGAGTTCCGCGACGCGGAGTCCGAAAGCCTCCAGCGCAGCAAGGATCGGAGGCGTGTGCTCGAGGCTGTCGCCCGCGACCTCGAGGGCTCGCTTCAGCCGCGACATCGCTGTCAACCGCTCCTCCACCGCGGTGATCGCACGTTCTCCGATCGGCGAGGCCTCAGCCGCGCGGATCTCCACCGGCGACTCGTAGCCAAGGTAGCCGCTGCTCAGCGGTAGTCCTGAGCCGGCCGCAGCGAGCTTCCACGCCGCACGCGCGGTCTCGCCGTAGACGGCGCGACGCCGGGCGTCCGCATCGGACTCCGGCGTGTTCTGAGCGAGACGCAGGAGGGCGTCGTTCACTGCATCCGCGGCGAGTCCCGCGTCCGCCGCCCCGATGTTGCGCCGCGCGAACTCGAGAAGCCGCGCTTCGGATTTACGGTCGCGCAGGAACTCGTCGCAGAGCACCTGAAAGTATTCGCGATTCACAGGCGCACTGGAACGCCAGTCGTTCATCCGCCGCCGTCCGCTCGCTCGCGCCTGGGCCACACCTGTTCCCGTGCGGACCTGCTCGAGCACCGCGGCACGCAACCGGGTCCGCGCGGAGCCGACGCTTCGCAGCAGCGAGTGATCCTCGCGGAGAAGCTCGACCAGGAGGTAGCGAACGCGAGTGGTCGTCCGAGTGCGCAACGAGCTGCGTTCGTCGGCGCTGAGTCGCCGCCCTTCCCTCACCTCCTCGACCGAGAGCACCATCGGGCGCACGGCCTCCGCGACCTCCGGCACAAGACCAGCGAGGGGAGCGAGGACCTCGGCAACGGCGAACACATGATGAACGAGCGCAGGATCGACGGGGGCGGCTTCGGTAAGCCCTCCCAGCGCGGCGACGACCGCGACATCCGAACCCGCTGCGCGACACACTTCGAGGGCGAGCGGCGTCACCGCGGCGGCAGAGCGCGAAGTCCTCCGAGGGAGGATATCCGCATACAGCGGGCGCAGGATCCGCTTCAGGGCGGACACGGTCAACGCGTCCGGACGTGCGGCGACGGCTAGGCGACACGAGAGATCGATTGCCGCGCGTCGGGAGTCGGGAGAGGAATGGCGGGATGCGCGGACGCTGGTGTGTGTTGGCATCATCGGCGGGCCTGATGGTCCGCCGTGCAGTTGCTCGCCTTATGCGAGGTCGGAAACGTAGCACGCCTGGGGAAGCACGAACAAGAGTCGGGGGTAGAGACCCGGGATCGCCTTGGAAGGTACGGGCGCAATGCCCGCACGGAGTAGAGGAGCCGTTCGTGCCCGTTCCGCCTATCCGACACTTCCGCCCGTTGCTGTCCGCGATCTCTGCAGCGGCGGTCGCGATCACCTGCCTCGGGGGATGCAGCGCGGTTGCCGCACCCACAGACAGCGCACTGAGCCCGGAGTGCGATGCGGCTCGCTCCGTAGGTGCTTGACGAGCTCCAGCTCGATCTGGAGTAGCTGCGTCGGCACCGTCCCGAGGCCATCGCGGACCCGGATGACGCGGCCGACGCTCTCCCCGCCGCGTCGGCGGCTGCCGAGACAGAGGCGGAGGCCTCCACCGCTGCAGGATCCCTGCACACCCTCACCGAGTCGGGCGCGGAGGACGAAGCCGCGTTACGCGGCGCGCCGTCGCGGTTGCATCCGTCCCTGCGGGATCCGAATAATAGACACACGGTGTCTCGGTCCCGCTCGAGGGACGCTGACACTTGTGCCGTCCGAGCGTATGAGGTGGAGCTCATGGCCTGGACCCAAAAGCCGCTCGCCGACGATGCGGGGCGGGTGCTCGCCGCGGCGGCGGGGCTGCCGCTGTCGATGACCGACCGCGACCGCCTCATCACCGCTTTCGACACAGTCTGCTCTTCAGAATGGACGCGCGTCGCGATCGTGCTCGATCCCGAGCATCTGGAGAACCTCCGCGTCGTCGGTCAGCTCTATCGTCAGGATTCGCTCGCCTCGATTCTTGAGGTGGCGGATTCTGTCGCGACGGCCTACGAGTTCCCGCGCATCGATGCCGCATCGCTCGCTGTGGCCCTTGCCGTCACCTCGTCGAAAGGCGCGGCGCCGCGTGGCGAGGGAATGGATTCGACGGTCGATGTCGTAGCGGAAGCGTTTGGCCTCGGGGTGTTAGAGAAATCCTCCGAGATCCTCAACCATCATCTCCGACGGTTGGAGGACCGAGATTTCGGGAACCGCGGAGAGGGAGCGGAGCTGTCCATCACTCCCCTGGGCGTCCGGCGACTCCGTCGCGCCGTCACGCTACACCGAGTGCTGATCGTCATTGGGTTCGTCGTCGCGGTCATCGGCGCGGTGGTGTCGCCGCATTGGTGGGTCTGGCTCTTCGTGCCGTTCGTGCTCGTCTCGGCGCGGACGCCGGGCGGCTTCGACTACCTCGGGATCGAGGCCGTTCCCGCCCTCGCCGTGCCCGTTCGCCGACCGATCCGTCCGGTCGCGGCTCTCCTCGCCGCCGTCTGCGGACTCCCGTTGATCGCGCTCATCCTCCTCGTGGTCGAATTCGTGTCGAATCGGATCTCCGTCGTCGGGGAGCGAGGCCAAGCGGATCAACTGCGGTTCCAGGGCCCCGAGGTGGACTCCTTCGGCACGTACGCACCGGTGATCGCGCTCCTCGCTCGCACAGCGGAGATATTCAACATCGCGCGTCGCGCCGCTGTCCTGTCGCTCTCCTGGTGGTCGATGGTCGTTGCAGTGGCATCTCTTAACCTGCTGGAACTGTCGACCGCGTCCCTGGTGTCCTTCGTCCTGATCGTCTTCTTCGCCTGTCGAGGCTGGGTGATCCTCGCGGTCGTCTCCTCGATCGTCTGCATGCTCGAGTTCGGGGATCCGCCGCAGACCGTCGCCGTCGCGCTGGGGATCGGGATCATCGCCTTCCTGCTCCGCCTGCACGCGGAACGGTTCCCGCGCGCGAGGGTGCCCGTGACCGTACGCGAGCTCGGCATCTCCGGCATCCCGCAACGGTTTCGCGCTGCGCGCATCCACGGGGCGATAGCCGGTGGCCGCTCGGATGCCGCGCTCGACGCGATTGGACGGATGCGGGAGGGCGAGGCACACGCACTCGACCCGCTGGCCGCCTGGGCGCTCGTCGAGGCGACGCGACCGAGCGAGGCGCGCGTCGTCGCCGCGCGACTCGATGCGGCGTTCTCGCATCTCGCCGATCTGATCGACTGTCGCGCCAGTCGCGACCTCGGCGACGCCGAGGCGGCCGTTCGAGCTGTCCAGCGCTATGCCGAGAACGGCACGATCCGTCGGCCGAATGCCGTCCTGCACACCGAATTCGTCATCGCGTCGCTGCAGGCCGATATCGACCGGGGAACGCTCGACGGGACCCTCGAGCCGGTGCTGAGCCGCATCCCGCTCGAGGTGACAGCGGAGAGCCTGCTCCAGACAGCCACTATGCTCCGGCTGCTGTCCGCTCTAATCGAGAGGTCTCATCCAGAGTTGTCCACGATCTCTGCGGGCATAACGATGGCGCTCGTCCGAATCGCACGGAAGACGAACGATGGTTGGTACGCGCCGGTGTCCGCTGCTCGGGTCTTGGAACTCGAGGACCTGCGGTGCGTCACGCAGATAACCCTGGCCGAGCTGCGCTCCAGGCCGACAGCGACCGCCGTCGACGAGGTCGCCGCCGGATCGGGAGCGAGCGAGTTCCTCTTCAGTTTCAACCGGCCTCTCGAGGCGGCGCGGACACTGACAGCCGCAGCCGACGTCATCGCGGATGAGCCGCTGTTCCGGCGTGAGACGCTCTCTCTCCGTATCGAGGCGCTCGTCGCGCTGAACGCCGTCCGCCACTCGATCACCGATCCGGCCGAGCGCCGCGGCTGGTGGAGAACCTTCGGATCCCAGGTCGAGAAGGCGATGGCCGCCGCGGCCGCCGGCCACGAATGGCGCACCCTCGCAGAACTGATCGAGACCGCTCGGCTGCAATCCGCCGCTGCCACCGACTCCACCCGAGGATGGGCCGATGACTCCATGGCTCCGTTCATCCGGGTCCACGGTCGCTCCGCATTCGAGAACTCCACCTGGTACGGCGCCCGCTCAACGGTCGCGTACGACCTGGAGAGCCTCGCCGCTGCCGTCGCCGGTGAAGGCGCGTGGTGGTGGAGCACCTGGATCAGTGGCTCGACGTTGTACTGGACCCTGCTGTCCCCGACCGCGGAGTGTTCGGGGGGCAGCGTCGACCTGGGAGACGGTCTCGGAGACACACTCCGTCGCCTGCGGGACGCCCTCCCTATGCCCTATCCCGACGAGGATCCGCTTGATCGCGCCGACCGGGTGCGATACGGGGAGCTGGGGCAGGGCGGGCGAGACCTGGAACACGCCTTCGCGAAGGATCTGGGCAGGCTGATCCCCGATCGGCTCCGCGAGGCGCTCCTGCGCGGCGAGGCACCCGGGCTGGCCGTAGCGCCGGCAGCTGCTCTCGCGACAGTCCCTTGGGCCAGCATCGATCTCGGGCCGGGCTTGCGCGACCTCCGGCTCGTCGAGTGCACCAGGGTTGTGATCGCACCGCCTGCGGCGACAATCGCCTCGATCTTCAGCGCATTCCCAAAGCAGGACGCGTCCGGAGACGAACGCGCGGTCAGGTTCGCCCTGCTCGATCCCGGTCACGACCTTTCGGCCGCGCGACGGCTGCGCACATCCATACCCCAGGACGCGGAGGTGATCGGCTCGGCCGACGGGCCGACACTGGACGTGCTTTCCGCTGCACTGCGGCGTGTTCCCGCTCGCTCCTCCGCTGTGTTCGCCTGCCACACCAGCGATTCTCCAGACGGCGCCGGCGCCGGCGCCGGACTCGTCCTCGGGCCGAACGAGGTCCTATGGGCCTCCACCCTCCTCGAGGAGCCGGAAAGGTTCCCAATGCCGGAGCAGGTGGTCGCGCTCGCCTGCGGCTCAGCTGATCTCGACGCAACCGATACCGGAGAGTGGACGACGCTCGGACCCGCGCTCCTGCGCGCCGGTGCCGCGCGTGCGGTGGTCACCTCGTACCCGGTGTTCGATGAGACCCCCCTCGATACAGCCCTCCTCGACGGCATCGGCCACGGAATGAGCGTCGACGTCGCGCTTCGCCTCAGCCAGCTCGACCTGCTGGAACGCTGGCGGGCCGGCGACCGGTCAAGCGCGCCGATCCTCTGGGCGGGACACATGCTGATGGGCACTATCGCCGCCTCCGCCCAGCAAAGCCCGACGAGTCTGTCCGCCGAGCGCTCAGTCCTCGTCTCCGAGTCTCTCGTCAAGATGCTCGACAGCGCGGCCGCGCTGACCTTCGCACACGGAGGCGACGCTGTCACCCTTGCGGATGTGCAGTTCGAGTTGGCCATGTGGGGCCACGTCGACCATGTCACCGGCCTGCGACGAGTCGGCGCTCGAGCACTGACTCGTGCTGCGTGGTTGGCCGAGTTCCTTCGTAGTGGGCAATCGCTGCGAAGGCTCGGCGACGAGGTGGCGCCGTCGACGGTGTCGTTCTCAGACGATGCCCTTGGACTCGTCGAGGACGCCGTCGCCTTGGCAGAGCTATCCCGACACGGGATCGTCGACGTCGACCACCTACTGATCGCGGCGATGCGGCGCGACGACGGATTCGCAAGGATGGCGCGAGTCGCCACGGGATGGAGGATGACCGAGCGCGAGACGGCGCGCGCGTTCCTCGTGGAGGCGAAGCCGAACGCCTTGATCTTCATCGGGCGACCGCCGACGCGATTCCTTAGCCTCGACGCCCTGACAACCTTGTATGACCGCTGCGGCGCGATTATGCCGCCGCTCGGATCGCGGAGTCGACCATTCTGGAAGGACGACGCACCGTCGGGCGAGCGGGTGGCGGGTCAGCGCTAGCTCAGAAACCGCCGGCGGCGTCCGACTCTACCAGGTGAACGACGGATCGGGCGCGCAAAACGGCGTGGTACCGGCTCTCGGCGACACCGACCCACGACGCCATCGCCACCGTAGGCTCGGCGAGCGTCGTGAACGGACTCGGGCCGAGCGGTCGACGGTCGCCGCCCAGCAGCCCGACGACCGACGCTGCTGCAGCACCTTCTGAAAAGGCGACTCCGGGCTGATCGCAAGGGCCTTCGCCCATCGCGCCGACAGACCGGTCGTCGAGGATGAGCTCCGCCAGCAAGGTCCCTTCGCCGAGAGCGTAGGCGACGCGGTAGGAGCCGTCTAGGGCCGCCCCAGCGATCTCCCCGGTCCATTCAGCGCGCTGATCCGCGTCCGCGATCTCGAACCGCCGCGCATCGAGGAAGAGGGCTGCGGGCACCAGCGCGGCCGCGGCCGCCGTCAGTAGCTCGTGCCTGCTCGGATCGGTTTCGGCGGCCGCCTGTCGTTCGTAGGCGAGCCCAACGTTGGCATCGCAATACGCGAGATCGGAGAATTGGCCGGCCCGCTGGTAGAAGAGCGCCGCCTGCCCGAGAAAGTGATGAGCGCGCGCCCAATCGTCGCGAGCGAGATAAGCGAGTCCGAGGTCGACGTCACAGCGGGCAACGCCGAGCGCGTCGTCAGCGTCGACGAACGCGACCCTCGCCTTCTTGAACGCGGAGACGGCCGCCTGCACGCGTCCTTCCGCGAGATCCAGTTCCCCGGTCGCCTGCTTGAGCACCCCTACGAGCTCGGGGGCCGATCGGGCGTGGGCGGCCGCTTCCGCGAGCTGCTTACGGCTCTCGTCGGTCCGTCCCTGGTTGAGACGGATGCGTGCCGCGACGATCGAGCACATCCCGATCAGGAACGGGTCTCCCCCGTCGCGGAGGTGCTCGGTAGCCCGTTCAACGGAGGCGCTCGCCTGCGCCAGCTGACCGGAGCGCCGGTACAGGTCCGCAAGGGTCACCTCGCACCTCGCCGTCCCGTGCGCGTCGGCGAGTGTCACGAAGGTCTCCCGCGCGCGCTCGTATCCGTCGATCGCGGCGGACAGCCGACCGCGATCCGCTTCGACGGCTGCGAGATTCGCGTCGACCTCGGCGAGCTGCCGTGGCCGCTCCTTCGCCGAGTAGTAGCGGCGAGCACGGTCGAACGCCTCGGCTGCCGCGTCGAAACGGCCCACCTTCTGCGCGGCGATACCCAGGTCGACATCGCACGACGCGGCGATCTCGGCGGCACCGTGCAGCGCGTGACTGACCGTCTCGTACAGCCGCAGGGCGTCGACGGTCCTACCGGAACGCTCCGCGGAGCGCGCCCGCGCGATCACGTCCGCCGCCCAGCTGCGCAGAGGAGGTGGTTCGGTCATCAATCCTCTTACCGTCGTTTGCTCATCCGCCTGCATCAGGATGCTAGCCATCGTTGCTCACCTTTGGGATGATCGGATCAACCGAGGAGGATAAGCGTGGAAGTCGGCGAGCACAGCCCCCGGTCGTCGGTCGAGCCGACATTCGTCGAGCTGCTGGTCTCGCCCGAGGACGGGCGCCGTGGTGCCGAAGACGATTCGGCGACCGGGATCGCTCTGTACTTCGCGATCCTCTACTCCGGTGCGGACGATGCCGCAAACATCGCGACGACCGCGCTGAATGAGGTGTTCGATCTGCGGGGAGCGGATCACCGGATGCCGGTCTCCGCGTGGCGCCAGGAGATTCGTGCCGCCGCGCGCAACGCTTCGATGGCGTCGTCAACCGACGCGGACGAGCAGCCGGATGATCCCGGTGTCCCGTTCGTAGAGGGCTACACGATGTCGGCCGATGTCCGACTCATGTTCCGGACCGCCCTGGACGACCTGAACCCACCGGATCGCATCGAGGTGCTCGGCTATCTCGACCTTGACGGTGGTCGGTTCGGCTCCGCGAATCTTCTCGGCTCCTCTGCATCAGCCCTGCGCCGGCTGCTCGAAACCACTGAACGCTCGCTCTCGGAAGGAGGGGACGCATGACCGAGGCATCGCCCGAACCTAACGCCCGCGAACGCGAGCGCGCACTCGCGATCATCCGGGCCGATATCGCGTACGAGTCCGGCGCGCCCGAAGCCGACATCCGGGTTCCCGACGGGTTGCACGAACGTGTCCGTGAGGCCGTGCTCGATTCGATGGCACGCAAGCTCTCGGCAGGTTCGATCGAGGACCAGCCCTGGCTCGAACTGTCCGCGAGTTCTCTAGGGATGCGGAACACGGCAGCCGAGGATCTGGTCGTCTACCCGGTTACCGACCCATCCTCCGGCATCGAGGTCGACGTGATGTTCCGCAGGGGTGACTGGCGGTTCCGGCTCATCGCGGTGCCCGCGGATGGCGAATGGGTGCTCACGGTCCGCTGGGGTGACGGCTCCACGACGCGCAGCGTCGTTCCGGAGACCGGCCGGTGGCGCGATGTCTTCATAGCTGCCGGTCGCGGCAACCCGCTAGGCATCCGGGTGATCGACGATCGGACGCTCTAGCTCCGTGTCGACGTGCCGTCGACGAGTGGGGTGACAGCTCTCTCGATACCGATGTAGGTCGACACGGCTGCCCAGTGCAGGGGTGAGGACCCGACCGGATCCGTTCCGGACGACCATAGTTCGAGACGTCCGCGCTGCCACTGCGCAATCGCGGCGACCGGGTCCTCCGCGGTGTGCGCGTCGTCGAGCGCAAGAGCCGTCTCGACCATCGGCTCGATGGCGAGGGCCGCGTAGCGTTCGTCGGTCGCGTAAGCGAGACGGAATGCGTGGTCGGTCGGTATCGTCCACTTCGTCGCCGTCACGTACGCGGCGCCGGAGTTGACGAAGGCCAGCGCGAGTCCGAACGGTTCGGGGGTGCGCAGATCGCCACCCGAACTGCAGGCGAGCAGGAGTACCCGTGGCGGAGCAGGCCAGATCGTCGCTCCGGATTCGTTCGACCGTCTTCCGGTGGGCCAGCGCATCGTCGATGCGGCGAGATCCGGCTCGGCCTGAAGCAGGACGGGCAGTCGCGCGCCGATGCTCGAGGTGCCTTCGAGGAGGTCGAGTGCCGACAGCGGTCGGTTCCGCTCGACGAAGCCTCGATCGAGGGCGCGGATGACAGACGCGACGCCGTAGCTCTCCGCCGTATCCGAAAGGAGCAGGGCGGTAGCCCCTGGTCCATCGGCGACAGTGACCACGTGACCCACGAACACGAGCCGCTGTGGCGGTTGCGCGTCCCGGAGAACGGTGGAGAGCGATTCTCGCGTCCAGCCATCGGCTCCACCGCGATGTTCGAGGCTCTGCCATCGTCGGGGCATCCGCTGCGCGCGAGCGGCGAGCCTTCCCGCGGCGTGGTCATCGAACACGTCCGATGCGACCCGGGTGACCGGGTCGATCACGTACACCACCCGGCTTTCGTCGCCGGAGGATTCCCACGGGCGTGGCCGTGCCGCGCGCCCGACGTGCATCCCGGCCGGAACCTCATAGACGACATCGGCCACCTCGATCAGTCGACGCTCCCGAAGGACGCCGTCGTCGTCCTCGACCACCAGTGTCAGCAGTTCCCATGGCACGAGCGAGCACGACGCGGCTGGGAAGACGCGGAAAAGGATCGGCTGTCTACGGTTG
The DNA here is from genome assembly GCF_002931415.1 of Rathayibacter sp. AY1E8. Taxonomy (NCBI): domain Bacteria; kingdom Bacillati; phylum Actinomycetota; class Actinomycetes; order Micrococcales; family Microbacteriaceae; genus Rathayibacter; species Rathayibacter sp. AY1E8. The sequence goes on along the minus strand of NZ_PSVI01000026.1, from coordinate 24,440 downwards.
CGTACAAATGCATCCGCGAGTTGCCGGGCCAGCTCGGCCGGCAGCAGAAGCGCGGCAAGATCGCGCGCGAGCGCGAGTTCGTCGGCTAGGGTCGCGAATTCTCCCCGACGAAGGGTCTCCTCGATCCCCCGATCGGCTTGTGGGAGAGGTGAGGGCGCGGTGATCTCCTCCGCGCTGGAGCCATCGGGGACAGCGGCCGCGATCCGATTCGTCAGCGGATCGAGTTGCTCGGGATCCATCACGTGATACTCGGGCTCGCCGGGCTCGGGTTCGATCCACTGCCAGAAGACGTAGGTGCGTCCGCGATCCACGCCGGCGAGGAAGAGGGTGGGTCTGCTCATGGCCCTCCTGGTTCGGTGCCGCGGATCCGGATCGCGCGGATGCTGCTCACGACTGTAGACACCGTGACGCATCGACGGAAAGATGTGCACAGGACGGGGCCTCCCGACGTCCGGGATCGACATACTCCGGCGGTGAGCAAAGAGCCCACCGGGAACGGAGTCGAAATGAGCAGCACCTACCGTGTCGAGGTGAGCATCGGAGCGGACGGCACCATCGCAGTCGTACCGACGGAATGGACGGACGGCGGGTCGCTCGACTCGGTCGCACTCCCCGCGGACGGCGCGGAGCTCACGATCAATATCGTGGGCGAGCGCGGTGCAATCCGAGCCGAGATCGACGACCCTGCCCTGGCATCGTGGTGGCTGGCCGGACTCTACGGCCGCGCGGTGGCCCGTGCCGTGGCCTCACGGAGTGCCGGGCTGGTCGAGGCTCGCGAGGAGCTCGTCATTGACCCGACCATCGGATACTTACCCGATGGGGCGGTATCCCTAGCGGATGTCGTCCGCCGATTCGCTCTCGGCGCATGGCTGCGTCGAAACTGGCCGGGCCCGGTGCACGAGGGCTCGGCCGAGGGCACCATCGACATCGAGGCGATACGGCCATGGCTGCTCGACATCGAACTCGGTGTGCTCGCCTTCGAGGCCGAGGCGGTGCTCGGCACGACAGACGTGGCCGCATCCTTCCTCTCGCCGCGGGTGGCCGAGTTCGACGCCCACCTCGCGGAGTATGTCGTGAAACAGTCGGATCGGCAGCCGCCGGGTGGGACAGGTGCCCTGCTCCGGTCGGCCGCGTCGGCCGCGCTGGAGAGCTTGCCGACGGACTCGGCGCACTACGACGGAATCGCGGATTCGCTGGAACGCCTCCAAGAGATGGACTCTGAAGTCCAACATTCTGCCGATGCTCTCGCGCGTACGGACGACGCGTCGTGGTTCGAGATCCAGTTCGGAGCGCCGCCGGCCCGCGCAGCGGTTCGCCCGCGACATCGCTCGCCCGCGTTGTTCGCCGGCGTGTCGGATCGCACCGCCGTACTCGGTGAGCGCCTTCTCGCGTCGCGGTCGACTGATGTGGATTGGCGTGCCGTTCATCCGCGGCAGTTGAGCAGCGCAGCCGGGGCGATTCGGTGGTTCTTGCGCGCAGGCGATGACGGCGACGAGGTCGTGGTCCGGGTGCGCGCCGCCGAGCCGGGTGTTCGTGAGCCCGCCGAGCCGGGCGAACTCGTCGCTCAGATCGATGCGGCGGGAACCGCCTTCGCCGTACCGCTCACCCTCGATGCCGAGGGGCTCTACTTCGTCGGCTCGGGTCCGGTCGAAGGCGGGGTCGAACTCGCCGCCGTCTCGGTTCACGTCCGATCCGACGTCTTCACCCGTGGCGACGGCATCTCACCGGACGAGGCGCGGGCCTTTCGAGCAACCATCCTGCGGCGCATCCTTGATCGACTCGCCACCGTCGCGGGTCCGCCCGATGACGGATGGCGGCGGCCGTTCGCCTTCGAGCGCGCTATAGAGAATCAGAACGACAGCGAGGACCGGCGGTGAGTTCGCTCCAACCTCCTGAGTCTCTCGGCGAGGCCGACTTCGACAGCGAGAACCTCTTTAAGCCGTTTACGGTGGTGCCGCCGAGAGAGCCGGACGCCGAGGAGACGTTGGCGAGGCTCGAACGAGAAGTCGAGATCCACGCGCTGTTCGGCTTCCACGCCGGGGACCCGACTTCCCATTCCGAACGCCTGCATCTGATCCTCCAGGCTGTGCTGGAGTGGTTCGCTCGCGCGGCCGATGTCCGGGTCACCGATCTGCGCAGCTACGGTAAGTCGGCGGACTACGGAGTACGCGCTTTCTACGTGGCAGTGTCAAGCGGTGAAGGGCTGCGAGGCGGCGCTGAACCGTTCGCGCGCTGGACCGGCAGAAGGAAGCTTCTCGAGAGCGGGGCAGACGCGGCCGAGAAGGTGCGCCTAGACCTCCCCAGCGTGGACGGCTTCTTCGTCGAGTATCCCGTCTCGAAGCACCGCGTCCGCGTTGTGCACCTCTCTGTCGATGAGGGTCGGAACCTCGCCGAGAACAAATTGATCGCGGTGCTCGGTGAGCGCTTGACCACGCACCCGGTCCCCTCGGCCGTGCTACTCGGTACAGCCGATCACAGCGTCTTCGAGGCCATGACCGGTTGGTGCAGGGAGGCGACGGCGCCAGCGTTCTGGTTCGTGCTTCCGACGGACGCGGACCTGATGGAGATCCCGGCATCCGCTCGAGCATTCCTTCCGGCCGGACGAGTCGAGCTGATCGACGACATCTACCGTTGGCACGTTCGACGAAATCGCGGTGGGACGGTCGGAGAGATCGTGTCCCGACGGCGGAGAGAGGCGCGCCAGGCGGCCGAGAGGAACCCTGAGGCCGTCCTCACACCACGCAACCCTTCCGAAAGATCGGCTGAGGCGATCGTGACGGCTCGTGAGCGCGCCGAGCTGTCTCCGGTGATCGAGACCCTGCTGGCCATTGACTGGCTCGCGACACGGTCACCGCTCGGATCGACTCAGTGGGTCGTGGCCGTCGGCGGTGCCGACATTGCGCGACGCATAATCGCTCACCTGAGTAGCTTCGCATCCGCCGCCGATCTCGAGCGTCTGACTGAGGGAACGGCCGATCTACGGGTGGCGCGACTCCTCATTAGCGAGGCCCTGTTCGCCGACGCGGTTCACGGACGAGGTCGCGCCCATGCGCTGGCGTTACGGCGGCTCGTCGGACGCTGGGGCGGCGCCGAGGACCTGATCGCCGCCGCCGCGGGCGTCGTCGACGTGGCGATGCGCAAGTCGACGCTCTGACGCGCAAGCGCCGCGGGAACGTGTTCGGCGCGATCACAGTGGTGACCATGCCGAGCACGTTCAACACTGCGGCTAACCGCCGTTACGCCCGCGCACGCTCTTCTTGCCAGACTGGCTGACTGCAGCGCCGTTGTGCGGGTTGCTCGCGCCGAACTTCGAACTGCCGCGTTCCGCCTGAGCCTTCTTGCGCGCGAGGGCTTGCTCGCGCGCCTGCTGGCTCTTGTTGCCGAACGTCGGCGTCTCCCTCTTCTTCGCCATGCTTCACCTCATCCCGGATCTCATCGATCGTGGATGCGGGCGGGACGCTGACGCCCCGCCCGCCCGCTCGCTACCGCTTCCCCGCACGAGGTGTTGGCATGCGAACTGGCGTGGCGGGGTGACTGGAGAGGCGCCGCAGTCGAGGCCAATTTGGCTGTTGAAGCCATGGCGGGTGAACACGCCATTGAGGGCTATCGCGCATTCTGGCTTCTTCTTGCTGCATATTTCTACAACTGCGCGGGCCGTAGCTACGGTCTGGACTCAGACTTTTCAATTTCGGATTCCCTTGCAGCGGGAGCCGTTTCAGCTGCGCAACCCGCAACGTGGATTCGTGAAGTTCTTCCCTTCCCAGGCCGCGCCGTCCTGGACCGGCCGACATGGGATAAGGCAGCGATATCTCGACTCGTCGACGATCTCAAGTCTATCAACGTGCAGGCACATGATAGGCGGGCGGAGGAGATGAGAAAAGGACTGCAATTCACGGCTCCAGGCCTTTATGAGCCAGCACTCTCAATTCTTGGGCGCCTTTTAGGCGCTGAGTCCTACAAGCCGCCTGACGATGGTCAATGTGACTCCGCTTGGTGTTGGGAGGACGCGCTGTGGTTAACAGTCGAGGCGAAGTCTGACGAAAGTTCTTCCGGCCTAGTGCCGCTACAAGACGTTCGGCAAACGAACAGTCAACTCGCTCTCCTCAGCTCAAATCGGTCTGAGTCGATTCCTCCTCAGTCAGCCAGCACCATAATGACTCCAAGGCAGGCTTTCGCCCCTGAAGCGGTAACGGCGTCAAATCCTAACGTGTTTTATATAATGCCTCGGGACATCTTGACCCTTGCGGATGATGCGACAAAACTTTGGGACGCGCTCATTGTTTTGCGTCATAGCGACGACGTCGAAGCGAACCGCTTAGCGGTAGAATCAATCCTTTCCGACATGCGCTTGTTCCCGTCTGATGTGTTGGAGCGGCTCACAACACGGCCAGTTGGCGACGTCAGTTGATGAGCCTGATTTTGAGACTTGAAGCACCAATCGAACGTTGGGTAGCCGATCCTCAGAGAGGACCGCCAGCCCCGCTCAGCGGCGGCGTATTTGCGGCCGCGGACTCCGAATGCTTCTGCCGCTACCGGCGGGTTGCGGCTTGTCCGCGTGCAGTCGTTCCGAAAAGCCCGAGAGATTCATGGCGTCGGGAGCCTCCTGCCTCAGGAGTTCCTTCACGGCTCCGAGCTGCAGGAAGGTGATGTGCAGCTCATCGACATTGCGCACGCGACGTCGGCGGGCAATGGACCAAAGCACCTTGATTTCTCGCAGGATGAGCGCCACCCACCCCACGTTGGTGTCGGGCTGTACGAATTGAAGAGTCCGCCGCCAGTGCTTGTCGTTCGGTGGGCCTGCAGTTTCGAGGAAGTTGAGTGTTGGGCCGGTTCGCTCCAACGCTGGCGCGTCGCCTGGCGGTTTCAGGCTGAATCCGACCTCCTGAGAGCCGAGCGCGAGCCCGTGCTTGGCGGCGTTATAGATGTTCGATTGGTTCAGGAAGACGTCCGCGCAGTGATGCACGAGAAGGACGAGGGCGTCGCGGTGGTCTATCTATCGTTCTTCTGTCTCATCTACGAAGATTGAGCGGTCGGGCGAGCCGGTGAAGACGGTCAGGAGGTCCGCCATCGTCTCTTCCCGCTCGAGATCCCGGCGCAGCTTGCGGACTGCTTCTTTGAACTCGCGAGCATTGGTGAACTCCGACAGCGCAACCCAGGGGCACGGGTTCGAGCGCGCATGAGCAAGGTAGAGCCGCAACAGCGCCTCGCTCGCGTGGTGCAGGAGCACGGTGGATTCGATCGCCGCGTATTCGCTGCGCTCCTGCCGACTGAGCCCCTCAACTTCAGCCGTGATGGAGCCAAATCGAATGGATTTCGGTGATTGAGCCTGGTCGTCTTCCTCACCTACCATGAGAAGCAGGGCTGTCAACCGCGAGTCGAGATAGCGGTGTGGCGCCATCTCATAGAACTGCTCGTTCAGGCCCGGGAACTCGTTATCGCTGACAGATGCATTAGAAGGCATGATCTATTCTCCTTCTGCTGGCACGTAGACACGCTCAGGTCGCGGTGGGAGGGTGAGAACATGTCGAAGCCTCGCACCAAGCTCGCGCGCACGGCGCTGATTTCCAACGGCATGGTGTGGTTCGGCCTGTCGTTGATGCTCTTCGCGATCGCCGGCGAGCAGACCTACGCGGCCTTCACGGGTGAGTGGTTCAACGTCCTCGGTTGGGCGCTGATCCTCTCCGTTGCCGTGGGCCTGGCGGTCGTGGGTGTGATCGAGAATCGGAACATTCGGGCGGGGAAGACGTACAAGCCGCGTCCCCGCCGCTGAACACGACTCGAGCGCGGGTGGCCGTTCCACGCGCGTGACCGGGGGGGGTCGAGGGGGCTCTCCCCGTCGTGCAGAGCGCGAGCGTGTGGAGCATGAGCACGGTGGAGCCGATGGGCTGTCCGAAGTCGGTGTAGTCCTGGGTCGCGCGGCGGTTGCTGATGAGGTCGAGGGCGACCAACTCCTCCTCGGACTCGTCGGTCATCGGGTCGGGGTCGTCGTCCCACGCTCGGAGTACGGTCCCGGCGGCGTCGAGGACTCGCTAGAGTCCCCCGACTCCGGCGACGGGGTCGGTCGTCTCATACTTGAACACGAGGGCGGTCGCGGTGGGCCAGCCGTGCGCGGCCGCGGCGACGATGAGCGCTCGCGCGGCGGCGGCGGTCGCGGCTTGGTCGCCGGAGGCGGCGGCGGCGTCGACGGCGGCTTGCGCGTCGCGCAGCGCCGGGGTGTGTCCCCACACGTCGACGTCGACGGTGGGAGTCGTGGTGGTGGTCATGGTGGGCCTTTCTGCTGAGTCGAGGCGGGAGGGCGGGGACCGGCGGCTGCCGGTCCCCGCGGAGCGGGCTAGCTGAGGCCCGCGGCGTCGGCGGCGGTGGTGTCGCCGGTGACGACCTGCTCGACCGGGGAGAGCGCGTAGCCCCAGGCCGCGAGCTGGCGGAAGTGAGCGGCGGCGCGCTCGTCGCCGCGGCGCCACGACTCCTTGCTCGTGTTTGCCTCCTCGCCTCCGAGAACGACGGCCAGCGCGACGAGGCGGGCCTTCGCGGGGTTCGCCTCGATGAGTGCGGCGAGAGCGTCGGCGTGGTAGCCGGAGGGCTGCGTGATCCCGAGGAGGGTGTGCGCGAGGGCGTTGCCGCCGCTCATTCCGGAGGACACCGAGAAGCGGTGCACGGTGAGGCCCAGCGCGATCACGCGGTCCGCGTCCTTCGGGAGGGTCTTGCGGGAGAGGAACGAGGCGATCCACTCGCGGGGGACCGTCTCTGCCGCTTTCCACACTTTGTTGCAGGAGATGAGTATGCGACGCTCGGCCTCCTGCTCGTCGAGCATGGGGCCTGCAGGTAGTCCTTCCCTCCTTGCGGAAGCCCGCGGCTTGCTGGTCAGTGAAGTACTAGCTGGCATCGGCGCTCTTGCCGGTGAACACAACCCGTACATCTGCGGCGCGTCCCTCGACGTTCTCGATGTCGGCGGCGTCTACCCGGGAGCCGTCCTCCTTGCGGAGGTCGCGGATGCTGGTGTGGCTGGTGTCGGCGTAGTAGACCTCGCTGTCGAGGATCGCGAATCCGCGTGCGGTCAGCTCGGCCTTCGCAGCGGCCTTGGCCTGTGCGCAAGCTCACTCGTCGCGGGCGCGCTGCGCGGAGCGTTGTGGTCCGCGGACGCTAGATCGGGGCATTGATCGTTCTCGCTAGTCCGCTGGACGATCCGGACCGCAGTCGTCTCGTCGCTCTCCGCGATCTGGACAGGGATGGTGGCGGGTCCGGCCTCGCGGGTCGCTAGCGAACGGCGCTGGCGGGCGCTACTTTCGAAGCCACGAGCGTTGACCGTATCCAGCCGAACCGCCTCCACATAGGCGGCAGAAATGATTCCGCGACTAGGCGAAGAGACGCAGGGCGACTCGATCCGATGACTCTGCTGATCCCGATGACCGAGGTCGGCGTCGCGGTCGGAGACTGGTTCACCTCAGGGCCGAGCTTCGCTCCGATCGTCCTGGCGGTGAGAGCGGTCGCCTCAATCGTCACCCTGCGCCGGCACGACGCGACGTCGTACCTCTCCGCTGCGGTGGCGAAGAACCTGATCGCGGCGCCGGAGAGCCGAGCGGTGACGGTCGCCCTGCGGGACTGACCGCCTCACAGCGACTCCCATCATGACTCCGCAAACCGCGGGCGCGACCAGGGGTCTGCCACCCCCGCTTCGATACCGTCTCTCCCATGTCCGACCTCACTCCCGACGCCCCCGAGGTCGCCGCCGAGCACCTCCGCGCCGAGCTGCAGCTGCGGCGCTTCGGTCGGCTCCGCCTCACCATCGACATGGCGCTGGGGAGCGGCTTTCTCGCGCCTTACGACCTCGTCGTCGTCCGCCTCGACACCGGGGCCGAGATCATCCGCGTGAAGGCCGACCTCACCGATCCCCACTACCTGCTCGGTCAGGTCGAGCTCGACCTCGAGACGAAGACGGTCGCCGAGTTCCTCGAGGAGTGGCGGCCCGCCTGACCAGGCCGGCACAGCCGCGATCCCGGTGACGGGACGGGGCCGAGGCGACCGGAGCAGGACGGCGGAGATCCGCGCCCCCTCGCCTCACAGCTCCGCAGGAACTCTGTCGCGCTCCTCGTCGGCGGCCACTACCGGCACCCACGCTCCGCGCGCCGGCCGCCCCGCCCACCACACGTACACACCGGCAGCGACCACGGCGCCTCCGGCCGCGACCGCCCACCACGGGAACCCGGCGACGTCGGGCGACTCCCCCGCGGCGTCCACGTCCGACTGCGGCGTCGGGATCACCCGTTCGCCGGTGACGAGGATGCGGTGGGTGTTGATCCCGAGCGGGGTGCAGGTGACGAGGGTCAGGAGGTCCTGGCCGGGCTGCACGAGGAGGCTCTGCGTGTCCTCCGGCTCGACGACCAGTGTCTCGCGCACGCGGTAGGTGACCACCTCGCCGTAGACCTCGATGGTGAAGGTGTCGCCGACGTCGACGCGGTCGAGGTGGGTGAAGAGCTCGGCCGAGGCGAGGCCGCGGTGGCCGGTGAGCACCGAGTGAGTGGAGGGGCCACCGACCGGCAGGGCGGTGCCCTCGAGGTGGCCGACGCCCCGCTCGAGGACGGCGTCGCTCGTGCCGTGGAAGATCGGCAGGTCCACGTCGATGGCGGGGATCCTGATCCTGGCCATCAGTCCCTCGGCGTCGCCGCGCAGGAGGGAGGAGTAGCGCTCGCGGTCGGCGACCTGCTCGTCGTCGGCCAGGGGGAGGCGCTCGTTCGCGGCGACGGCCGCGCCGCCTCCGCTGAGGCTCTGGTTGTAGGCGCGGGCCTCGACGAGGTTCTGCCGGAGGGTCTCGGCGCCGAGGTCGGTGATGTCCTGGGTGAGGGAGTCGATCTCGCGCGCCTGCTCGACGGCGCTGAGCCAGCTGGCGGCGACGGGGTACAGCAGCAGCGCCACTCCCGAGAGGCTGATGAGCGCGATGACCAGCGGGGCGATCGGGAGCCGCCACCGCGGCCGGCGGTGGATCCGCCTCCGCGGAGGAAAAGGGCTGGAGACAGAGGAATGCGGGGCACCCGACGGGTGCCCCGCATTCGACTTCGTCATGGTGCGACGTTACTCCGCGGTCTGAGCAGCCAGCGCGGTGCGGCGGCGCGAGGCGATCAGGCCCGAACCGATCGCGAGGGCGAGGAGCGCGCCTCCACCGAGGGTGAACCACTGCGCGCCGCCACCGGTGAGGGGCAGGGCGAACGCCGGCACCTGGGTGTGGAGGAACTCGACGTAGTTCTGGATCGGCGCGGTGGCCGAGCTCGGTCCGGCGACGACCTGCGTCAGCACCTGGGCCGGGGTGGGCAGACGGAATCCGGCGGGCGGGGTCAGCTCGCGGACGTAGTAGTTGCCCGGCGTGATGATCGGGATCTCGACGATGCCGTTCGCTCCGGTCGTCCAGTTCTGGTTGCCGTTGATGAACACCGGGTTCTGGCCGAGGTTGGCGTCGTTCTCGGTGAGGAACACCTGGTAGACCGCACCCGCGAGCGGCACGCGGTTGGCGCCGTTGTTCTGGTAGGCGTACACGGTCAGCTGACCGATCGGGGTGCTGCCGGTGACCGTCTCCGTGGCCCCGTTCACGACGCTCGTCGCCGAGTTGGTGATGATGCCGTTGGCCGGGATGGCGGTGGCGCGGGTGAGCACCGTGAGGGTGACGACGCCGCCCTGAAGACCCTGGAGCTTCGTGAGGCCGGGCTGCAGGAAGTTCAGCGTGACGTTCCGGGTCGCGGCGTCGTAGCCGAGCGTGTAGTCCGTGTTCGCGATGAACGCCGGTGCGGGCGCGGTGCCCGCGGCGCTGGTCACCGTGATGCCGGTGGGCGCGACGCCGGCCGGTCCGGTCGGCAGGTAGGTCAGCTCGGCGGGGAGCGTGTCGGTGAGGGTGAACGTGTCGAGCGTGTCACCGGCGGCGAGCACCGGGACGTCCGAGGCGATGGCCCAGCGGATGAGGTCGGGGTTGCGCGCCTCGACCGAGTTCGCCGCCGCGGGGACGCGCGTCTTGGTGAGCTCCGTGACCGCGTTCTTGGGGTAGACGTGGACGTCGTAGATCCACTGGTTCGCCGGCGCACCGGTCGGGCCCGTCGGGAACGGCAGGGTGACGAGGAACGGCGCCGCGCCGTTGGTGGCTCCGGCGGGGAGCTGGGTCTCGGTCACGAGGTAGAGGCCGAGCGGCATGCTCGCGCCGTTGTTGAACACGGCCTCGCCGTCCGTGCCGCTGGTGGCGGTGAAGGTGTCGGCGGCGGTGACGCGGGTCGCCGCGGTGCCCGGGGTCAGGTTCGCGACCTGGTTCCAGCCGTCGGGCGTGGTGAGGTCGACGCCCTGGACGCGCGCGGCGGTGAACACGGCGCCGGGCAGCGCATCGCCGGGGACCGTGATCTCCTGGCCGGTGCCGATCGCCTGGCCGTTGTTGGAGCCCAGCGCGAGCTTGTGCACGGTGAGGGTGCGGCTGATGGTGGGGTCGATGTTGCCGGGCAGCGTGACCGCTGACGCCGGCGCGACGGCGGTGAAGACCGCCGCAGCGCTCAGCGCGAGGACGCCGGCTGCGGCGGCGAGCCGCCTGGTGAGTGAGCGGGACATGTGATCTCTCCTACTGAAATCGTGAGTGCTGGTGTCGTGGAGTCGAAGGTGTGCGGGAAGGGGTCTGCGGGAGAGCGCCGGGGCTCTCGGTCGGGGCGTCACCTGGAGGGGCCTCGCAGCCTCCGGCGCCGCTCCCAGAGGAGGAGGCCGAGTGCGAGAGTGAGCACCGACCCCCCGCCCAGGAGGAACGCGTCGGTGCTGGCGCCGCCGGTCAGCGGCAGGCGTGTGGGGTCCACAGGGGCGTTGACGAAGCGGTAGACCGCCGTCTGACCGGCCGTGGGGGCCGTGATCGTCCGCGAGGCGACCGGGGACCACGTCGTCCCGGTTAGGCGCTCGAGACGCAGTTCCTGGTAGGCGAGGCGACGGGTCGGATCCGTCGCCGCCTCGGACAGCGTGTAGCCGTGGCCCGGTCGCACCTCGAAGGTGCTCGCCGGGTTGCCCGCGGCGACGTACTCCGCGCCGGCCCGGGTCTCCGTCGGGAGCGTCGCTCCGGCCAGTGCGGCGGGCGTCGCGGTGACGCGCCAGTCGGCCGCCTGGAAACCGGTCTGGGGGCGCAGGACCTGCTTGACCAGGGTGATCGTCGCGCTGGCGTTGTCCACGGTGCAGGTGACTGCGGCGCCGTTCGTCGGGGTCACGTCTCCGGCCGCGCTCACGGTGAGGGCGGCGCCGGCGTCGGTGCGGCACTGCCAGGGTGCGGTCTGTACGGAGGTGGCGGGGCCCCCGGTCTCGGCGAGCCGGTAGGCCACACCCGGGGTGACGGGGATAGCCGACACGCCAGCGGAGCCCGCGCGGCCGGTCGGGCCGGGCAGGGCGCCGGTCGGGCCAGTGGCGCTGAGCGTGAAGTCACTGGGCAGCGCGCTGCCGGAGCTCACCGTCTTCACGAGCGTGAGGGAGGCCGTGGGCCGGTTCACGATCGAGCACTCGACGACCGCCGCGGAGGCGATGCCGGTGACGCTCGCGCTGATGACGGTCCCCGACTGCGAGAACGTGGTCGACCGTGCGGCGCCGTTGACCGTGCAGGCGCCGCTGACGAACGCGAAGCCCGTCTGCTGCACCTCCGAGACGGTGAGCGTCGCCCGCGACGCCTCCGTGCCGAACAGGACGGTCCAGGCGGCCTGACCCGCGGCGTCCGTCTGCTGGCGGGGCGACTGCTCCGGCAGCAGGGCGACGGTGCCGGCGGTGGCCGTCGCGGTCGTGCCCACCGTCCAGTCCACGCCGGGGCGGGTCGTGCCGGAGGCGTCCCGGATCGTCTTGGTGATGCGCACGGTGGAGGCGGGGCGCGGGGAGTTGAAGAAGGTGCAGGTGACGTTGACGCCGAGCCGGTTCGGGAGGGTGACTGTCCCGGTCGGGTTCGAGCCCGTGCTCACCCGCACGCCGTCCGCGTAGCACTCGTAGATGCTCGTGTAGGCGGTGATCGGGGAGGCGGAGCCCGCGGCCATCGCCTCCGAGACCGTCACCGTGCTGTTGATCGGAGTGGGGAAGGGGCCGATCTGCGCAATCTGGCGGCCGGTGGTGGCGCCGGTGGTGGTGGCCGTGGCGAACGGCGACGCCGGGGAGCCGGCGGCGGCCGTGAGCTGGAACTGATCCGCCGCGGCGAGGCGGCCGACCACGCTCTTCTGCACGGTGATCGTGGCCGGCGAGGAGCAGCCGGAGAGGTCGACGGCGTTGACGCTCACGCGCGGCGTGCCGCTGACGCGGGTCCAGGTGGTGGCGTCGAACTCGTACGCGCTGCCGGGGATGGCGGGGACACCGTTCGCGGCGGCGACGTCGCCGTTGGCGAGGTAGACGGTTCCACGCGGCGAGAAGGCGATGCCGTTGATGTTGGCGAAGGCGGCGTCGGTCCCCGTCACGGCCTTCGCGATCGAGGTGTTCACCGGGAGGGTGCCGCCGGTCGCCGCAGCCAGGGCGTCGGCCGGCACGGTGAAGATCGCGGCGCTGCTGGCGTTGTTGACCGAGCCCGCGCCGACGACGTAGAGGTTGCCGCGAGCGTCGAACGCCATGTCGCCGTTGCCGTTGGGGGTTCCGGAGGTGGGAAAGGAGCCGACGAGGGCGAACCGGGTGCCGACGGGGTTGGCCTCGGTGAAGCTCCAGATGTAGAACTGGCCGCTCGCGAAGCTGCCGAACAGGTACCGGCCCGTCCGGAGGTCGACCGCGCCGGCGACGATGCTGCCGGTCACCTGCGCTCCGCCGGCCACCGTCGTGTACGCGCTGTTCGCGATCCTCTGGAAGCCCGCCTCCGGCGTCCACTTGAGGACGGCGTCGACGTCCGTTGCGTCGGACGAGCGGTCCAGCGCGTAGGCGAAGGCACCGTTCGCGCCGACGCCGAGCGCGTTGGCCTCGGCGGTCCCCGACCAGCTGCCGATCGAGGTCAGGGATCCCGTGACGATGTCGGCCTGCTGCAGGGCGCCGGCCGCCGTGAGGGAGTAGAAGCGGCCGGTGTCGCAGAACAGGCGCGGCGTCTGCACCGTGTTCGTGAAGGTGCAGAGCACCTCCGCTCCCGCCTCGCTGGGGATCGTGATCGACCCGGCGGCGGAGGCTCCGGAGGCGATGACCGTGCCGCCGCGCGAGCACTCGTAGCTGTTGGAGTACCCCAGGCCCGCGCCCGCGGTCTGCGCCTCGGCGATCGTGTACGTCGCTCCGGACTGCACGGTGAGGCGGCTGATCTGCGCGGCCTGGATCCCGGTGGCGGTGCCCGTGGTGGTCGCCGACGCGAGGACCGTCGTGCCGCTGCGCACCGAGAGCGTGAACTGGTCGCCCGTGGCGCTGCGCACCGGCAGGTTCTTCCGGACGGTGAGGGTCGTCGCGGCCTGGATCGTCACCGAGGTGGGGGCGGCGGCGATGAGACCGGTGGGAGTCGTGGTCCCGGTGCTGTACGTCCCGGCGGCGGCGGCCACCACGTCCACCGAGATCGTGCAGGAGGTCGCGCCCGCGGCGAGATCGCCGCCGACCGTCGAGACGGAGGAGGATCCGGCAGCCGCTGTCACGGCGAACGCCGTTCCGGTGACGTCGGTGCAGGACCCGCCGACAGCAGGCGTCGGGGCCACGACGAGGCCGGCCGGGAGAGCGGTCGAGAAGCGCCAGTCCGCCTTCGCGAGGAGGTCGCTGGTGTTGGTGACCGTGTAGGTCAGCGTGGTCGGCACCGTCGCGGTCGGCACGGCCTGCGTGAAGGCCGCATCGAGAGCGGGGGTGACGTCGAGCACGCGGAGGTCGTCGACGGCGAAGGCGCTTCCCGTGCCGGTGACCGTGTTCACGAGCTGCACCTGGGCTGCGGCGATCTGCGCCGGAGTGAGGAGCGCGGTGCTCGTGCCGGTGTAGGCGGCGGCGCGAGCGGAGGCGGGGAGCCCGGGATCGACGAGCGAGCCGAGCCCGCCGACCAGCGGGAGGGTCGGGGACGTGTAGAACACGCCGCCGGTCGCGGCGCAGGGCACGACCGGTGCGGCGAATCCGGTGAGGACGGTGGACCCGCCCGACACCAGGTTGAGGGAGAGGGACGCGTTGTTCGTCCCGCACTGCCCGCCGGCGGCGTTCATGCCGACGGCGTAGTAGCGGGCGGCGGGCGCGGAGACGCCGATCCCCGCGGCGCTCTGGGCGACGGTCGTGCCGCCGGTGACGGCGGCGTACGGGTACTCGACCAGGGCGTGGTTCGCCTGCGTGCCGGTGTTCGAGCCGTTGGCCGGTGCGGTGCTGGAGGTGGACCCCGGCACTCCGGCCGCCACCTGGCCGAGGACGTCCGCCATGCGGCGGGTCTCGCGTGCGGCCGACGATCCCGTGCCGACGGTGAGGAGGGGCCGGGTCGGGCAGAAGGCGGAGTTGGGGTAGGGCGCCGTGTAGTTGACCAGGACGCCGGTGCAGTTCGTGGCGGTCGACCAGCCGGTGGCGGCCGTGTAGCGGCCGTTCGCGTAGGCGGTGAGCGCGCTCGGGGTGGCGGTCAGACCCTGCTCGAAGGTCTCCGTCCACACCTGTCGCGGGGCCTCGGCGACGCCGGCCGCGAGCGTGGAGAAGCCTCCCGCTGCTCGCGCCGTCGCGGGCGGGCCGCGGTCCGACTCCTGGTCGTCGTCCGAGGCCGCCGTGGGAGCGGGCGCCGACCCGGTGGGCGCCGGCTCGACGGGCTGCTCCGGCTGCGCGGCGCCGCGGGGTGCTGCGGGATCGGGCTCGTCCTGAGCCGGCTCCTCCGCCGTCGCACTCGGCGACTCCGCGGCCTCGGCGGGTGCCGACGGGGCGGACGCTGACGGAGTGGGTGCCGAGGTGGCAGATGCGGAGGGGGCGGGTGCCGGATCGGCCTCGGGGGCTATCGGCGGTGTCGGTGCGACCGGCGTCGGGAGAGGAGCGGGGGCGTCGCCGGCGACCGGATCCGCCTGGTTCGCGGCCTGAGCGGGAGACGAGGCGGAGACGTCGCCGAGCCCCCACGAGCCGACGAGGAGAGCGCCGATCGTCGCGAAGACGACGGCCCGCATTCCGAGGCGCGACGGCGCTCGGTGCCGTGAGTGGCGGCGCCGCCGGGTCGTGAAAGCCATGGTTCTGCTTCTCAGTCGTGTTGTCGATCGTGGAGATGAGCGAAACGTCGACACGACGAACGACATGGATGTCGCAGCGAGTGCGGAGGCCCCAGACTCCGGAGGGGAGCACGCATTCCCCGCGGGCTTCCGAAGATGAACGTATAGGTCGGCCTCCCTCTCGCCATAGAGAAGTGAGCCCCCCTTGTCGGGGCCATAACCGATGAGAAAAGGACCGGGGTGAAGCCGAATATGGCGCCTTTTGACGGGTCCTCGCGAAGGAGTTCTAAGAAGTGAGCGCGCGCGACCGGCTCGGCTCACTCCTCCCGTCAGGTCCCGTGCAACGCTCGGGCCCCACCCGGCCACGTACTCGGTAGACGCCCGACCGACGAAGGATGGACCCGATGACGCGACGCACACTCGACGACCTGCTCTCCCGCAGCGACCCCGCGACCGACGACCGGGCGCCCGGCGTCCGCACCGCCCTGCACAGCGTGATCGCCGAGACCCGCGAACGCGCGCCCCGCCGTCCCGCGCGGTCGAGGGCGTGGTGGCTGGCAGCTCCCGTCCTCCTCGTCCCGGGTCTCGTGCTGGCGACCAGCGCCGGCACCGACGTCCGCTCGGTCCCCGACTTCACGATCCCGATCAGCTACACCACCGACTCCGGCGCAGCGGTGTCGTGCTCGATCGACTACTTCAACGGCGAGATCGACTACCGCGAGGTCACCACCTCCGCGACCGACTACCTGCGCGCGCAGGACTGGAACGGCATCGGCCAGCGGATCCACGACGACGCGCTCGCCTACACGACCGACCCCGCCTGGCTGGCCTCGGACATGAACAGCGACGGCCCCGGCCTCTCGGACGAGACGATCCGCTGGCGGGCCTGGATCACCGCCGCGGACGACCACATCCTCGACACGATCCCCGAGGGCGTGATCGTCGAGGGCGACGGCGGCCTGGGCGGCAGCACCGACTGCACGGGAGAGCTGTGATGAGCGCCGGCGAGGCGGCGCCGTCCATGGCGCGCAGCGTCGTCCGCTCCCCCGCGCGCGACCGGGAGGCCGAGATCACGGCCCTGGTCGAGCGGGAGGCGCCGGACCTGCTCCGCTACTTCGCGCGGCGGACGGCGAGCCCCGAGGACGCCGCGGACCTCCTCAGCGACACCCTCCTGATCCTCTGGCGGAAGGAGCGGTCGATCCCCGAGGACGAGACGCGCGCGCGGATGTGGGCGTTCGGCGTCGCACGGCGGGTGATCTCGGGCCAGCGCCGCACCGCGACCCGGAGGAGCGCGCTCGTCGAGCGGCTGGCGGAGGAGCTCCGCATCACTCCGCCCGCGCCGGCCGACGACGCGGCCGAGGACGTCCGCGCCGCGATCGCGCAGCTGAAGCCCGTCGACCAGGAGATCATCACCCTCGTCTACTGGGACGGCTTCTCCCTCGCCGAGGCGGCCGAGATCCTGTCCCTCCGCGCCGCGACCGTGCGGAGCCGGCACGCGCGGGCGCGGGCGACGTTGCGGGAGGCGCTGGGGGCGGCGATGTGAGGAGGGGTGCGGGGCGGGCGTACCGGCAGCACCATCCGGAACCCGTGGAACCAGGTCGGCACAACGCCCTCGCCACGAACGACGTCCCGACCCGCAGGCACCTAGTCGAGGAAGTACGCGTTCACCTTCTCGTCGGTGTCCAGGATCTCCTCCGAGGGCACCCCGACTCGGGCCGCGAGGTCGATCGCCCCGAGAAGCGCGACCTCGATGTCGGGAGAGAACGCCCGGTCGAGGATGTCGATGAAGTGCAGCATGCTCGTCTCGAGCTTCGCCAGGAGATCGGCGTAGTCGGCGGCCAGCTGTTGATCGAGTGAGCGCTGATCCTCGAGATATCCGGCGATGATCGCTTCTTCCCGGGCGGAGAGCGAGGACGACGCGACGCTGAACATGACGGAGCCGACGGTGTTGCCGATGACGGCGCCGAGGACGGGGACCGGGATGAGCACCTGCCCGACGACCGAGGACAGCGCGCTGATGCCGGCCTGGAGGCAGAGGATCTCGGAGTTCTCGATGAACTCGATCTCGGAGATGTCGCCCGCTCGCAGCCTGCTCGCCTGGCCCGCGATCCCCAGCGCGGCGGTCGTGACCGTGTTCGCCGTGGCGGCCGACGTCGCAGTGAGATTGGTGAGTGAGTAGATGGTGAGACCGCGGACACCGCCCTTCACCGCGCCGAGACCGGAGGCGTTCGCGATGTCCTTCCAGTCGTCGGCCGAGAACTCCTTGAGCTTCGTGCCTTCGCGGCGCTTGGCGAGGACCGCGGAGACGAACGCGGTCCCACCCTCGATCCCGGCGGCGGCGACGGTGACCTGAGCGCCCTGGCGCACCGTCGCCCGGTTCTCCCGAACGGCAGCCGTGCGGGCGGCCTCGTCGGTCGCCGTGATCCTTCCCTCCTCCGCCGCGAACGTGTCGGTGTACGCACCGAGCTGCACGTCGCGGTACTCCAGCCGGGAGGGCTCGAGTGCCGCGATGTCGATCGTCTCGCTCGAGAAGAACGTCTTCACCCGGTTCCAGTCGCGGAGGGACGGGCCGTCCCCGCTGCGAGAGAGGACCTTCGCCGCATCCTCGGCGGACATCGCGTGCAGCTTCTGGATGACCTCGAAGTGGTCGCTCGGGATCTGGTACCTGCCGCCGTTCCTCACGAAGTCCGGGTACCTCTCGAGGTGCTCCGTGATCGCGCCGAGGCCGAACCGCCCGCCGGCGGCGGAGAACTTCTGCTGGATCAGCAGGCCGTTCCGCATCAGATCGACGGGGCCGTTGTCGTTCACCCAGGCGTTGCCGCCGGTCTCCCCGAGCACAGCGGCACGGGCGTTGCCGATGCCGACCTCGGCGACCTCGGCGATGAATCCGTGCGCGCCCTTCACTCCACCGCGGTTCGACGAGACCACGTCGCCTATGTGCAGGAGGGCCGTATCCAGATGGTCGAGAGCCGTCGAGAGGTTCTGGTCCTGCCTGCTCAGGGCGCCCATGAGGCGATCGACGCGCACCTGGTTCAGGTAGCCCACCCAGGCGGCGACGGCCTGCTCGTGAGTGCTTCTGGCGACGTCGGCGAGATCAGGCATCGTCGGCGGCCTGCTCCACACGGGCGCTCAGCAGTGCCGCACTCGCTTTCGCGACGTTCACGAGCGCGCCGAGCTGCGACTGCTGGGAGGGAGCCAGGGTCGCGAAGTCCGCCCCGAAGAACGGCAGCGCCTCGCCGTAGACCTTCAGAAGCAGCTCTCGGGTAGAGGCGGTGCGCTGGAGGAGGTCGTCGATCTGCGCGTCCATCGCCTGCACCTGCGCGATGTTCCGCATCACGGCGGTGAGCATCTCGTGCTTCGTCTCGCGGTTCTCGAACTTCTTCTTCGTGAACAGGACGACCGAGGTGAGGACGGCGGCGCCTGCGAGGCTCCAGCCGACCGGGCCGGCCAGCGCGAGCAGCGCTCCTCCCGCGACGGTCCCTCCGCCACCGGCAGCGACGGCTCCGCCGCCGAGCCATGCCAGGGCGGCCTGGCTCGCAGCGGCACCGGACAGGGTCGAGATCGCGGTCCCGGTCGACGCGGTGCCGAACGTGGTGGCGACCCACATGGCAGCGGTCGGCGCGACGCTCGCGATCGCCGCTCCGGCGGTGACACCGGCGCCCGCTCCCGCCGCGGACTTCCGTGCAGCGACAAGATCAGCGCGGGCGATCTCCTCGGCGTCCAGGAACCGGGCTCTGTCGAGCTCGATCTGCTCGAAGTCCCTGCTGAAGGACTTGGGCGTGTTGGCGATGCTGTTCACCACGAGCTCGACGAGAGCGATCAGGTCGGTGGAGCGCTCGCGTTGCCGGAGGAGGGAGAGCCCGTCGTCGCTCATCGCCGTGAAGGCGCGGTTGTACTCGGCCGTGACCTCCTCGTACGACTGGAGGCTCCTCGGGCCGAACTTCTCGGCGGCTGCTTCGCGGAGATCGCCGGCCTGCTCCATCACCTGCGTCGTAGCGCTCCGCGCACGCTTGCTCAGATCGCCGGCAGCTCGCGCGACTCTCTCCTTCGCCCTGTCCAACTCCGGTCGCTCGACCATCACCCGTACCTGTTCCCCGTAGACGCCTTTTCCTGGCTCGACACTATCCAGCCGCGTATCGAAAGGTGATCGGGAACACCGCTGCCGACGCTTCTCGGACACCCCTGCCGGATGAGTTGCCCCCGCCGCTGTTCCTCCGGCTCGCGGCCCTCCGCGCCCCTTCACCCGGCACCCCCGCCTGAGTAGCATCCCCCGCATGAGCAGGCTCGTCGTCTCCGTCCTCACGTCGCTCGACGGCCGCTTCGAGGGGCACGGGCACGACCTCTCGGCGCTGCCGTTCGAGGACGCGTTCAACGACCACAACCTCGAGCTGCTGCGCCGCGCGGGGACGCTCGTCTACGGCGGCCGCTGGTTCCGCGACAACTGGGACAGCTGGAGCGCCGTCGCCGCGGACGGGACGGCGGGTGAGCGGGAGCACGAGACGGCGCGGCTGGTCACGTCGCTCGACGCGCTGGTGATCAGCGACTCCCTGGCTCCCGATCCGGCGGCGCCGTGGGCCGCCACCACCCGGATCGTGCCGCGGAAGCAGGGTCCGGCCGAGATCGAGCTGCTCAAGCAGGGCGACCGGGGCGACCTGCTGATGTTCGGCAGCGGCACCACCTGGAACCCGCTCCTCGAGCAGGGCCTGGTGGACGAGCTGATCGTCCTCGTCGGCGCCGGACTCGCGGGCGGCGGGACGCCGCTCTACTCCGGGGCGCCGCAGCACGGGCTGCGCCTCCTCGACGCGACGGTTCTGCCGGGCTCTGAGCTGGTGCGGCTCCGCTACGACGCGAGCGGGGCCGGCGAGCGGCCGCACAACCTCCGCTGAGACAGGGCGGCCTCCCTCAGGAGCCCACGCCCCTCCTCTCAGCTGACGTCGTTCGCGCCCGAGGCCGGGGCAGCTGGTGAGAGCGAGCCTCGAGCGGACTCCTCCGGCCGGCGGAGTGCCCGAGCGCACAGCCGGACCCCCAGAAGCGCAGTCGCCGCGCCTCCCGCCAGCATCCCGGCCCCCACCACCGTCCACGTCGTCAGGCTGGAGCTCGGCGCGCCGAGCAGACCGTAGAAGAGCCCGACCCCGCTGCCGACCAGAGCGGCCGCGACCAGCGGGATCGCCAACACCGATCCCTTCTCGGACCGCGTCCACGCCGAGCTGCAGAGAACGGCGACGGCGCCGATCAGCCAGCCGACGCCGGGGATCAGCAGCCAGCCGAAGGCGAAGACCAGGGAGGCCACGACCGCGAACCACCGACGGTGGAGGACCGTCCGCTCGTCACCGCGATGGACTCCGGCCTCGACTCCGCTCGTCATGCGTCGGAGCCTACGGAGACGGGTGGCACCATGCGACAGAGTGGCGCGGGATCAGCCGGACGGCGCCACTCCCTCCTCCGCTCGGTGCTGAGGAGCCGGTCCTGCCGAGCCGGTCCTCGAGCGCTGGCACCCGGCCCACCTGAGGCACGCCTCGGCCTCCCTCACCCCGCGACCGTCAGCGACACCTCGACCGCCACGTCCTCGGGCCCCTCCCCCAGCACCGTCTGCCGCACCTCGACCCCGTCGAGCCGGAGGCCGCGGTCTCCGGCGGCGTCGAAGAGCGCGACGATCGCCGGATGCAGCGTCCCCTCGGGCAGTTCCTCCCCGTCGCGAGGCCGCCAGGTGGCGACCAGCTCGGTGCGCGCCGGGAGGATCGCGGCGAGATCGGCGAGATCGCCCTCCGCCTCCGCCGACGTCGGCCAGCAGCAGACGAGCTCCGCCGAACCCGGCTCGCCCGCCCGGAGCGCCGTCCAGAAACGTCCCGTCGGCCCGAGCCCTGCCGCGTGCACTCGGGTGGCGAGCGCGCCGAAGATCTCGTTCGCCTCGTCGTCGCCCGGCCCGTCGGCCTCGTCCAGGGCGATCGTGAGGACCTGGCCGACGTACGGCTGCGCCGGCATCGTCCGCTCGGCGACCTCGACCGGCACGGCGAGCGCCCGCAGCGCCACCTCGGCGACCTCGAACGCCCGGTCCTCCTGCTCCCGCTCCGCGAGCACGCGCTCCCTGTGCGCCTGCAGCGCCTCCGCCGCGGTGCCGGCTCGAGTCGCCGCCGCGACCTCGGGCAGCGGCACCCCCGCGCTCCGGAGGGCGCTGATCACGACTCCGGCCCGGACCTGGGCGTCGGCGTACCGGCGGTACGACGACCGCTCGTCGACCTCCGCCGGGACCAGCACGCCCTTCTCGTCGTAGTGCCGGAGCGCCTTCACGCTCATACCCGTGATGCCTGCGTACTCCCCGATGCCCAACATGCCTCCAGCATCCCGTCTCCCCCGGCGGGAGGGTCAACGGGCGGGAGGGTCGATGGGCGGCAAGGTCGACCGACCGGCCGGTCGACCGGCGGGACGGGTCGACCAGCGGGACGGCTAGCAGCGGAGCCGGGCGGGAGGCTACGCGACCGGCGTCGGCGGACCTGACCCCGCATCACGCCACGCGCCGACGCCTCAGCCCGCGCGCCTCACCGCGAGCTCACCAGCCCTCGGGCCCCGCGCTCCCCGCCTCGTACTCGTCCAGTGGAGCGTCGCCCGCGGCCCAGGCGGAGAGCACCGGAGTGATGATGCGCCAGCACTGCTCGGCCACGTCGCCCGGGACCGAGAGCAGGGTGTCGCCCTGCAGGATCCCGGCGAGGACCTGCGCGTAGGGGTCGAGCGTGGCCGCGCCGGGCTGCGCCGTCAGGGTGGTGCGCTCGAGATCGGTCAGCTCGTCGGCGCTGTTCACGACCAGGTCGAGGCTGACGTCGCCGCCCTTGAGACCGATCCGGAGGACCGTCCCGGCGTCGCCCTCGGCCGCCTGCAGGCCGCGCGGGGGCGTGGCGGCGCGGAAGTGGATCGCCACCTCCCGGCGCGGGTCGCCGATCGCCTTGCCGGAGCGGAGGACGAAGGGGACGCCCGCCCAGCGCGGAGTGTCGACCTGGAGCAGCAGCTGCGCGAGGGTCTCGGTGCCGGTCTCGGGGTCGACGTCGGGCTCGTCGACGTAGGAGGGGAAGAAGCGGCCGTCGACGCGGCCCTCGGTGTAGCGGGCGCGGCGGGCGGAGGAGGGGTCGTCGCGCCAGAGCCGCACGGCGCCGAGCACCTCGGCCATGCGCGCGTGGACCTCGTCGGGCGCGACCTCGTCGGGGCGCTCCATCGTGGTCAGCGCGAGCACCATCAGGAGGTGGCTCTGCAGCATGTCGCGCAGCGCGCCGGTCTTCTCGTAGAAGGCCGCGCGGCCCTCGATGCCGAGCGTCTCGTCGTAGACGATCTCGACCTTCTCGATCCACTCGGCGCTCCAGCTCGCCTCGAGCATGCTGTTGCCGAACCGCAGGCCCAGCATCCCCAGCACGGTCGCGTTGCCGAGGAAGTGGTCGATGCGCCAGAGGCGGCTCTCGGGGAGGACCTTCGCGAACGCCGCGTTGAGGGCGATCGCGTCGTCGAGGTCCTCGCCGAACGGCTTCTCGATGGCGACGACCAGCTCCTCGGGGAGGTCGAGCTCGGCGAGCGAGGCGGCGACCTTGTGCCCCATCGCCGGCGGCAGGGCGACGTAGAGCACCGGGGTCGACGGGCAGGCGTCGAGGAGGGCCTTCAGCTGCTCCGGGTCGGAGGCGTCGGTGGCGACGAAGCGCGCCCGTGACGCGAGGGCCTCGACCGTGTGCGCGGCGACTCCGGCCGCCTCGAGGCTGCGGCGGACGAGGCCCTGCCACTCCTCGTCGGTCTGGGGCGTGCGCGCCGCGCCGATCAGCGTGAGCTCGAGGTCGCGCGCGAGCTCGGCCACCCGGCCCAGGCCCGGCAGCAGCAGCCGCTCGGTGAGGTCGCCGCCCGCTCCGAGGATCGCGATGCTCCGCCGCTCGCTCCCCAGTGCCGCGGCCTCGGGGATTCCGATCTGCTCCGTCATGGTGTCTCCCTCGTAGCCGTCGTGAGTCAGCGGCCACAGTACGCGCCGGGCCCTGGCGCGAGCCCGGGAGCCGGGAGGGGTTGAGGAAGCGGGCGCGGAGTGGCAGGGCGGCGCGGTCGGGAGCGAGAGAGCTGGACAACCTCCGCTGAGACGCGGCCTGCCGTGTCGGGGCAGGGACCCCCCTTCTCAGCCGACGTCGGGCCGCGACCCACGACGCCCGGCCCGCCGCAGCCGTCCCGCACAGCACGTCATCCCCCTCCAGTGCTCGTCCGGCGGTACCCTGCCCGCATGCGCCTGCGCCAGGTCGTCCTCGACACGGAGGACGCCCGCGCCCTCTCCGCCTTCTACCTCGCCCTGCTCGGCGGCGAGTACCGCTCCGGCGACGAGCCGCCCGCGGACGGCTCGGACGACGAGGCGGAGTGGGTCGCGATCGTCACCGCCGACGGCGCGAAGCTCACGTTCCAGCGGGTGGCCGCCCTGCCGCGCGCGACCTGGCCGGAGGGGCCCGTCCCGCAGCAGCTGCACCTCGACTTCATGGTCGCGGACGCCGACGAGCTCGACCGGCAGAAGACCCGGGCGCTCGCTCTCGGCGCCGAGCTGATCGAGGACAGGAGCGAGGACCCGGAGGAGGCGCTCCACGTCCTCGCCGATCCGGCCGGCCACCCGTTCTGCGTCTTCGTCGCGCCCGACTACCCGGCGGAATAGGGGCGCGCGGCTTCAGCGAGCCGCACGCGTCGGATCACATGCCGGTGATCGTGACCGTCGTCGTCGCCGCGATCACCGCGGCTCCCGTGACGCTCGCGGCGGTTCCCGCGAGGACGGCGGCGGCCGCCTGCCCTGCCCAGTGCTGCGCCGCGAGCGACCGGATCGCCTGCCGGTCCGGGATGCCGGGCCTCGGCGAGAGCGCTCCGGCCGCGTCGAGCAGGCCGATGAGCGCCGCGTCCGACGGAAGGGGCGCCGTCCGAGCCGCGAGGACCTCGGCGACCCGGATCCGCAGCCGCTCGTCCTCCGCCGGCTCCACGGCGGCGACCCGCTCGAGGAGGGCGGCATGCAGCTCCCTTCGCGTGAGGCGGGCGATCCACCAGGAGACGCTGCGCGGTGCTCGCTCCGCTGCGATCCACCCGAGTGCCCCGTCGAGCACGGCGTCCCCGAGCGCGGACCGCTCCGGCCCGAGGGCGACGGCTCCGGCGTCCACCTCGACGCGCCGCCGGAGGGAGAGCTCCGCGAGGACGGAGGCGGCCAGGACGGTGTCGAGAGCGCCCGACGAGGCCGCGGGCCGCCCGTCGCTCCGCCGCAGCAGGAGGAGGAGAGCGACGGGGAGGGGCGGCTGCCCGGCTCCGGGGGGCGCAACGGCCGGTCGATCGGGCGGACGACGGAGGACCCGTCGCCCGGCGGATGCGGTCTCGACGGGTCGGGTGCCAGGCTCG
>NZ_PSVI01000025.1:0-52978 GCF_002931415.1 Rathayibacter sp. AY1E8 | reverse complement strand
ACGACGGTGTCGTTCGTGCTCAACGACAAGGGCGAGCAGCTCGCCCGGGTCCCGGAGGCGACGCGGGCGCGGATCCTCAAGGCGATCCAGGAGACGGGGATTCTCGGGGGCGGTGCAGGAGGAGCGCCGCGGGACGCTCCTCCCCCGGCCCGTCGCGCGGGGGCGCTCCGGGCCGGGTGGAGAGGGGATCAGCTCGCGAAGGTCCAGGTGAGCGGGAGCGACGCGGACAGGCCCTGGTAGGCGTTGGTGGCCGACGAGTCGAGGGTCACGGCGATGGAGAAGGGGGTGGAGGTGCCGGGGGTGACCGGGGCGGTGTTGAGGGTCTTGACGGCCGAGCCGGCGAGGGTCGCGGCGGTGCCGGTGAAGACGGTGGTCCCGCCGGAGGTGATCACGACGTTGAGCTTGCCGCAGAAGTCGGTGGCGGAGCCGGAGGCGCCGGCCGCGACGTTGTTGCTCTGCGAGCAGGTGGCGCCGGGGGTCAGCGTGAAGGTGTTGGCGTTGACGGTGCCGGTGTTCTTCAGCGTGATCGCGGTGGTGACGGTCTGGCCGGGGACCATCGTGGTCGATCCGCCGAACTTGTTGATGGTCGCGCAGGTCGCGGTGTTGGTGCTGATCGAGCCGCCGTCGGTGCTGAGGCAGGTGATGGGGCTGGCGCCGGTCGACTTCTCCTCCATGACGAGCGAGCCGGAGGCGGCGGTGTTGCCGGTGTTGGAGATGCTCGCGACGAAGCCGGACAGGGTGCCGGACATCGAGACGGAGAGGAGAGCGGCGGCGGCGATGCTCGTCGCGATGGCGAGGGGAGCGAAGCGGACGCGCTTGGACTTGGCGGTGTGGGTCGACATGGCAGGACTCCTGATCGAGTGGGGCGGGCTGATGCTGAAGGGGGAGGGTCCGGCTGGTGTTACGCCGAACTCGATTGACCGCTAAGTTACTTGATGACCAAGATACATTGCAATCGTTCTTTCACCCCCTGTCCGGGTGACAGGCCGGGACCCCCGAGGGCGACCCGTACGATGACCCCAGCCCTACCCCGAGAAGGACGAATGACCACCGAGAGACCGACCCCGCGCGACGTCGACCAGGACGCGCCCGCCGTGCAGCTGCGGCAGTCGCTCCGCCTGCTCGAGAACGCGCAGCGGCACCTCCGCGCGAGCATCGCCGCGGGCGTGGGCGTGGGCATCTCGGAGCTCACCGCGCTCGAGGTCCTCGGCGAGTCGCCCGACCTCACGCCGAAGTGGCTGGGTCTCGAGCTCTCCCTCTCGACGGGCGCCGTGACCGCGCTCCTCGACCGGCTGGCGACCGCCGGCCACGTCGACCGGCTCGCCAACCCGCAGGACCGCCGCAGCGTCCTCCTGCGCCTCACCGACTCCGGGGAGCAGCTGCTCGCGCAGGTGGACGAGCGCTACGACGAGGTCAGCGCGGAGGTGCTGAAGGCCTCCCCCGGGCTGAACGGCATGGCGGACGACCTGGCGCGTGCCGCCGCGGTCATCACCGCGCACACGATCCGCTGATCCGCGCCAGTCGCTAGGAGTCCAGCGCCCGGGTCAGGGTCCAGACGTTGCGCCCCTCCGAGCGCTCGTGCTCGAACGTGGTCGTCAGAGCCTGGATGAGAGCGAGCCCGCGGCCCGACTCCGCGAAGACGTCCGGCATCTCCCGCGGCCCCGTGCCGATGTCCGGCGGATCGGCCGTGTCGACCAGCTCCGCGTGGATCGCGTCTCCCTCGACGCGCACGACGAGGCGGCAGACGATCGTCGTCGTCGACGTCGCGTGCTGGATGACGTTGTCGACCAGCTCGACCAGCGCCGTCT
Organism: Rathayibacter sp. AY1E8; assembly: GCF_002931415.1. Lineage (NCBI taxonomy): Bacteria > Bacillati > Actinomycetota > Actinomycetes > Micrococcales > Microbacteriaceae > Rathayibacter > Rathayibacter sp. AY1E8. Next base: position 51,170 of record NZ_PSVI01000025.1, on the reverse strand, counting down.
CGACGGCCATGCGGTCGCGGGCCGGCAGGTCCGGGCGCTCGCCCCAGAGCTCGGCGAGCATCTCGTGGACGACCTCGGTGTCGTCCGGGGGCGTGCGGAACCCGACGCTGCGCTCAGTCACGGTACGCGTCGCCGGCGGTGTCGAAGAGGGTGAGCACCCGGTCCAGGTTGGACAGCTGCAGCACCATCACGACCTGCTCGCTGGGAGCCGCGATCCGCAGGTCGCCGCCCGCCTGCCGCGCGGTCTTGAGGGCGCCGACCAGGGCGCCGAGGCCGGAGGAGTCCATGAACGTCACCGCGCTGAGCTCGACGACGATGCGGGGGCTGCCCTCGTCGATCGCCCGGCGGACGGCCGAGCGGAGCTCCGGAGCCGAGGCCGCGTTGAGCCGCCCCTCCCCCCGCAGCACGGCGATGTCGGGGGCGGTCGTCTCGGTCGTGAACGTCATGCGGGGTCCTTCTCGGCGGAGCGGTCGGCGCCCGTGCGGGTCAGCACGAGGGCGGTGATGTCGTCGGACGCGGAGCCGGAGGCGGCGAGCGCCCTCAGCGCATGCAGGAACTCGGCGGTGTCGGCGGAGTCGCGGGCGAGGTCGACCGCGCGCGCCAGGGACTGCAGGGTCCCGTCGTAGAGGTCGAGGACACCGTCGGTGAAGGCCAGGAGCGAGTCGCCGACCGCGAGCTCCACGGTCTGGGTGATCCAGCCGCCGTCCTCCGCGATGCCCAGCGGGAGGCCCAGTGCCGCGAGCCGCTGGAACGAGCCGTCGGCGCGGAGGAGGACGGTGAGCCCGTGGCCCGCGTCGACGAAGTCGATCCGGCCGGACGCGGTGTCGAGGCGCCCGTGGAAGAGGGTCGCGAAGGTCTCCGTGGCCGTGAAGTCGTCGTGCAGCTGGGCGCTCACCGCGCTGACGACCGCGTCGGGGTCGCCGCCCAGGCGCGCCCGGAACGCGGAGCGGATCGAGGCGGCTACGATCGCCGCTGCCGTCCCCTTGCCCATCACGTCCACGAGGGTCAGGTCGACCGTCTCGTCGTCGCCGCGCCAGCTGTAGAAGTCGCCGGTGATCGTCCACCGCGGCAGCGAGAGCCCCGAGAGCTCGTAGCCGGCGGGGTGGTGGAGGGAGGAGGGAGCCATCTGCGTCTGCATGTCGGCGGCGCGGTCGCGCTCCGCCGTGTCGCGCAGCTCGCGCTCGACCCACTCGCCGAACTCCTCGAGCAGCTGCCGCTCGTCCGGGGTGAGGCTCCGGGGCACGAAGTCGATGAGGCAGAGGGTGCCCAGCTGCAGGTCGCCCTCGACCGACAGCGGCCGCCCGGCGTAGAAGCGGACGTGCGGGTACCCCGCGACGTGCTCGTGCCCGACCCACGCCTCGTCGGCACCGAGGTCCGGCACGACGAAGGTGGTGCGCTTCTCGAGCGTCGCGTCGCAGAAGGTGCCGGCGCGCGGGTAGGCGAGCACGGCGTCCGGACGCTGCGGGGACTTCGTGAACAGCGTGGTGTCGTCGAGGAAGTGGATCTCGGCCACGGGCACGCGGAACAGCTCCTCGGCCATCCGCGTGATCCGGTCGAAGCGCTCCTCCGGAGCCGACCCCATCATCTCGAGCGCCTCGAGCGCCACCAGCCGCGGATCCTGCTCGGCCTCGATCATCCGTGCCCCCTTCCCCCTGCGCGCCGCGCCGGGACTCCCCGGAGCGCACACGCACCTCCGACCGTATCGCTCCGCTTGACGGGTGGGGGACCTTCGGCGCCTCTGTACCCCTCACGGGGTACGGCTGTCGCAGATCGCGCGGTCGGGAGCGTCGGCGGTGGCCGATCCCGGCCGTCCTCGCCTCCGCCTCTTGCCACCGGACGGAGCGGACCCCTACTCTTCACCCGACGCTCCCCCGGCGACCCGCGAGCACCCGAAGCCCGCAGGCTCGTGGGCGTCGCCTCAGGAGCGCCCGTGCCCACCCAGCCGCGTCCCCTCCGCCGAACGCGCGCGGAGACGAACCGACCCTCTCGATCCGACGCGCCCCGGCGCGGGAGCCCGCTCGCTGCGGCGCTCCTGCTGGTGACCGCCCTGATCCTCCCGCTCGCCGCCGCGCCGACCGCGTCCGCCGTCGACTCGGCGGGCGACGAGTACGACGCGATGCGCCTCGGCCTCGTCGCCGACCTGACGGGCACGATCCCGGGCAGCGCGAGCGTCGGCGGCCTCGCCGCGGCGAAGGGCCGCCTCGTCGCCGAGGCCGAGGGCTACTGGTCGACGCTCGAGACCGACGGCGGCGAGCCCTGGCCCGACCTGGTCACGGGCACCTCGGCGGTGGAGGTGTGGGCCGCCTACAAGCGGGTCACCGTCCTCGCGACCGCGCTGAAGACCCCCGGGACCGCCCTCACCGGCGACCCGGCGCTCCTCCGCGACGTCGTCACGACCGCCGACTGGCTCTCGGCGAACCGCTACAACCGCTCCACCACCGGCACCTCCCGCTGGTGGGAGCAGCAGATCGGCATCCCGCTCGAGCTGAACAGCATCACCGCCCTCCTCTACCCCGACCTCTCGGCGGCGCAGGTGCAGGCCTACCTGTCGGCCTCGACGCGCTTCGCCGACACCGTCACCCGGACCGGCGCCAACCGCGTCTGGACGGCGGCGGTCATCGCCGGGCGGGCAGTGCTTCTGAAGCAGCCGGCGAAGATCGCGGAGGCGGCCGCCGGCATCGACCCGGCGCTGCGGACGGTGGCGTCCGGCGACGGCTTCCACGCCGACGGCTCCTTCGTGCAGCACAGCGTCTTCGCCTACAGCGGCGGGTACGGGCTCTCGATGCTCGACACCCTCGACGACCTGTACGCGCTGCTCGACGGCTCCCGCTGGGAGATCACGAGCCCGGAGGGGCTCGGCGTGTACGACCGGCTCGCCTCCTCCTTCGCCCCCGTCACCTGGTGCGGCGCCGTGATGTCGACGGTCCGCGGCCGCGAGACCGCGCGGGCGGAGTCGGAGGACGGCGACGTCGGAGTCCAGCTGCAGGCGGCGGTGCTGCGCCTCGCCGACAGCGCCCCGCCCGCGGCCCGGACCCGGACGAACGCGCTGGCGAAGAGCTGGCTGGCCTGCAACGCCGGCAGCCCCGTGAGCATCGAGACGGCCGGATCCGTCAGCGACGTCGTGCGCGCGCGGCTCGTCCTCGCCGACACGGGCCTGACCGCGACCCCGATCGGCTCGGGCGTCCGGGCCTTCGCCGGCATGGACCGCTTCACGCGGACCACGGCGACCTCGGGCTTCGCCGTCGGCCTGTCGAGCACACGGATCGCCCGCTACGAGTCGCTCAACGGCGAGAACCGCAGCGGCTGGTACACCGGCGACGGCGCGACCTCGCTCCACCTGGGCAGCGGGCGCCAGTACGACGACGGCTACTGGGCCACGGCGAACCCGTACCGGATGCCCGGCACCACCGAGGACACGATCGTCCGGAGCGCGGGCGAGGGCGCGTCGTCCCGCCCGACGACGACCTTCACCGGGAGCCTCGAGAGCCCGTCGCGGCGGACGGGGATCGCGGCGCTCGACTTCGACGCGGCGTCGGTGAGCCTGGTCGCGAAGAAGGCCTGGTTCACCTTCGACGACGAGATCCTCGCGCTCGGCTCCGGGATCACGGCGACCGACATGTCCGGGACCGGCTGGGACGGGGTGCGCCGGCGCGCGGAGACGGTGATCGACGACCGCCGCGACGTCGCTCCCGACGCGAGGCTCCGCGTCGACGGCGTCCTCCGCGGTGCGGAGGCGACCGCCACGAGCACCGCCCGCTGGGCCTCGATCACCGGCTCCGCGGAGTCGGTGGGCTACGTCTTCCCGACGCCGATCGCCCTGACCGCGCAGGGGCGGACCCGCACCGGAGCCTGGAGCGCCGTGAGCGCCGCCGGTCCGACGGCGCCGGTGACCGGCCACTACTACTCCCTCACGACGAGCCACGGCACGAACCCGACCGGCGCCTCGTACGCGTACACGGTCCTCCCCGGCGCCTCCGAGGCGGCGACCGCCGCGTACGCGGCGGACCCGGACGTGACCGTGCTCAGCAACACACCCCAGCTGAGCGCCGCCCGCGACCGCTCGACCGGCACCGTGAGCGCCGTGTCGTGGAAGGCCGGGACCACGAGCCCCGTGCTCGTCGGAGGCACCCGGGTCGCGAGCATCACCGGCGCCGGACTGGTCTCGATCCGGGAGGACGCGGACACGGTGACCGTCTCGACCGTCGACCCGACGCAGGTCTCGACGAGCGCGCTCACCGTGACGCTCGCGCGGCCGACCGCGGGCACGGTGTCCTCGAGCGCCGCCCTGAGCGTGACGAGCAGGACGAGCACCGCGACGACGATCACGTTCCGGCCGAACGGGCTGAAGGGAGCGACGGCGTCCATCGTGCTCGCGAAGAGGGCCGCCACCCCGGTGCCGACGGCCGCGCCCACGCCGACCGCGACCGCCGCGCCGACCTCGACCTCCACGCCGACCGCCACCGCGACTCCGCTCGCCGCCGTCGGGGCCGGCACCCACCAGAACGGCTCGCCGGCCGTCGCCGTCACGGGCACCTGGTCCACCACCTCCTCCTCCGCGGACAGCGGCGGCGGTGTCTCCTTCTCGTCGACAGGGGGCGCCTCCGCCACCCTCCGCTTCACCGGCACCGGAGTCTCGTGGGTGAGCCGCCGGTCCAGCACGTCCGGGATCGACGAGGTCCGCCTCGACGGCGTCCTCGTGGCCTCGGTCGACCGCTACAGCGCCACCACCCGCTCCGCCCAGACCGTCTGGACCAGCGGGACCCTGCCCGCCGGCACCCACACCGTCACGATCACCCGCGGCAGCACACGGAATCCGGCGGCGACCGGGGGCAACCTGATCCACGACGCCTTCGTCGTGAGGGGCTGACCGCGCGGCTATCACCGGCCGCGGTGCCTGGCCAGGCCCTCGCCCGGTCGCGGGCGGGCCCGTAGCGTCGCCCGGACCGATCGACCCGCCGGGGTCACGACGAGAGGACGCGCCATGAGCAGCACGAGCGACATGATCCGGAGCCACCCCGAGGAGCTGCGAGGCGTCGATCCGGAGGTCCTGGCCGAGTGCATCGACGCGTGCGGCGCCTGCGCACTCACCTGCACCGCCTGCGCCGACGCGTGCCTCGGCGAGGAGTCGGTCGCCGAGCTGGTCCACTGCATCCGCACCGACCTCGCCTGCGCCGACGTGTGCGCCGCGACCGGCGCCGTGCTGTCGCGCCGAGGCGTCGTCGGATCCGCGGCCGTCCGCGCCCTCGTCGAGGCCTGCCTCCTCGCCTGCCGCGCCTGCGCCGACGACTGCGAGCAGCACGCCGGGATGCACGAGCACTGCCGGATCTGCGCCGAGACCTGCCGCCGCTGCGAGCAGGCGTGCGGGAGGCTGCTCGCGCAGCTCTGAGCGCGGGCTCCACCGCGCGACACCTCCCCCACCGGACTCGACGGGCGGCTGTCAACCGTCCTGCCCTGAGCGTCCGGCGCTCCGCGGAGGTCATCGCCCACATCGAGCTCGAGACGCGCCGCATGCAGCCGGCCCGTCCCTCGTGGAGCGAGGAGATGACGGACATCCCTCCGCTGGACTTCCTCGAGTACACGGACATCGCCGACCTCGAGGACGCCCGGCGCGACCCGATGGACTAGGCCGCCGCCGGCTCCTCGGTGGAGCGGGAGTCGCTGAGGGACAGCGAGCCGATCGTCGCGATCACGCCGACGAGGACCGCCACGACCAGGAAAGCGACCCGCTCACCCGCGAAGAAGCTCCGGACGAGGTCCGCGCTCCACGCGCCCGCCGGGAGGGTGGTCGCCACCAGTGCGGCGATCAGCGTGCCGACGACGGCCGTGCCGATGCTGGTGCCGATCTCCTGGGCCGTGTCGTTGAGCGCCGCACCGATCGAGGTGCGGTTCGCGGGCATCGCCTCGACGAGGGCGACGGCGCAGATGGTCATGATCGTCCGCAGGCCCACCGTCATCACGACCATCATCACGGCGATCGCGAGGTAGCCCCGGTCCACCGCCCAGGACATCCCGAGCAGCGCGCCGACCAGGAGCCCGGTGCCGATCAGGCAGGCCGCGCGGTGCCCCAGCTTCGCGGCGAGGCGCTCGGTGACCGGAGTGGCGGCGAGCATCGTGACGATGACGGGCAGGTTCGCGAGGCCGGCGCGCACCGGGCTCCAGCCGTAGGCGTACTGGAAGTGCAGGATCAGGCCGAACAGGACGCTCGCGAAGGCGACCGAGGCGCCGAGCTGCGTGAGCGCCGCTCCCCGCGCGGGGCCGGCGCGGAAGATCGCGAGGTCGATCATGGGCGAGACGGCGCGGCGCTCGCGGACGGCGAATCCCGCGACGGCGGCGACGGTGCCCGCGGCGCAGGCGATCGTGAGGAGCGACAGCCAGCCGTTCTCGACTCCGCTGGTGAGCGTGTAGCAGCCGAGCCCCACCGCGGCGACGGTGAGGGCGGTCCCCGGCAGGTCGAGCCGACCGGAGGTGAGGTCGGCGCGCTGGTCCGCGGGGACTCCGAGGCGCACGCCGATCCAGACCAGCAGCGCGATCGGGGCGTTGACGACGAGCAGCCACTGCCAGCTGACGGTGCTGAGGATCGAGCCGCCGAGGAGGGGGCCGAGGACCATGCCGGACATCCCGACGATCATCACGATCGTGATCGACCGCATGCGGAGCCTCTCGTCGTCGAAGAGCCGGAACACCAGCGACATCGTGACGGGCGCCATGGCGGCCGCGGCGCAGCCGAGCGCCGCGCGGAGGGCGATCAGCTGGCCGATGTCGGTGACGAGGACGACGGCGAGGCTGATCAGCCCGAACGCGGCGAGGCCGGTGAGGAGGACGCGGCGGCGGCCGAACCGGTCGGCGGCGGACCCGGCTGTCAGCAGCAGCCCGCCGAAGGTCAGGGAGTAGGCACCGGTCACCCACTGCAGTCCGGCGGTCGACCCGTCGAGTGAGCGTCCGATCGTCGGGAGGGCGATCGAGAGCAGCGTGTTGTCGACCATCTCGACGAAGAACGCGAGGCAGAGAGCGGCGAGCGGGAGTGCCGCGGAGCGGAGGGAGGTGTGAGCGCGGGACTCGGCGGAGGTGGTCGTCGGAGCGGACATCGAGGCGCCTTCCTATCGAACGCCGTTCGGCTCTCGTACGGCGTTCGATAGTATGGAACGCCGTTCGGTAAGATGCAAGCCATGCCTGCAGATCGCCAGACGGAGACCGCTGCCGCGCCCTCCCCCGCCCGGGGCCGCCGCCGAGCGTCGCACTCGCTCGACACCGTGCTGGCCGAGGCGATCGCGATCCTCGACGAGTCCGGGGAGTCGGCCCTCACGTTCCGCGCGCTCGCGGCCCGACTCGGCGGCGGTGTGGCGAGCATCTACTGGTACGTCGGCAGCCGCGACGAGCTGCTGGAGCGGGCGACCGACGAGGTCATGGGTCGGGTCCTCGCAGACAGCGAGCCGCTCACCCACGGGCCGGACCCGATCGACAACGTCCGCGCCGTCGCACTGGCCCTCTTCGACGAGTGCGTCCGCCGACCCTGGTTCGGCCTCTACATGCTCCGCACGACCGGGGTGCAGCCCAACTCGATGGCGATGTACGAGCGCCTCGGGCAGCAGCTCATGGCTCTCGACCTGACGCCCCGGCAGCGGTTCCACGCCGTGTCGTCCATCGTCAGCTACGTCGTCGGAGTCGCGGCCGACCTGGCGCAGCCGCCGCCCCGCGAGTTCCTCGAGAGCGGGATGGAGAGGGGCGAGTTCCTCGAGCACCTGGCCGACCGCTGGCGCGCCCTCGATCCGGAGGAGTTCCCCTTCGGCCACCACGCGGCCGACGTCATGGCGACGCACGACGACCTCGACGTGTTCCGCTCCGGCCTCGACCTGCTGCTGGCCGGGCTCCGGCTGCAGGCGGGGCGGGGCTGAGGCCGGGTCAGCTCCCCGAGGTCCACCGGATCGCGACCACGGTCACGTCGTCCGCCAGCAGCCCCTCGGCCGCCAGGCGGGTGACGCCGGCGACCGCGGCGGCGGCGGTCGCCGGGGCGGCGACGGCCGCGTCGGCCACCCGGTCGAGGGCGGCGAGGGAGCCGTCGAAGAGGTCCAGCACGCCGTCGCTGCAGATCAGCAGCAGGTCGCCGGGGTGGAGCCGGAGGCCGGTCGGCTCCCACTCCTGCGTGCCGAGGAGGCCGAGCGGCAGGTGGGCGGAGGGGATGCGCTCGCGCGAGCCGTCGGCGCGGCAGACGATCCCGAGTCCGTGCCCGGCGTCGACGAGCGCGATGTCGTCGGTCGAGGCGCCGAGCCGCAGGTGGAGGAGCGTGACGAACGCGTCGTTCGCCGACAGATCCGGCTCGACGACCCGGTCGATGAGCGCCATCGTCGCCGCGGGGCCGAGGGCGGGAGGAGTGACGCGCAGAGCGGCGCGGACCGTGGCGGCGATCATCGCGGCGCCGACCCCCTTGCCCATCACGTCGGCGACGGTGACGGCGAGCCCGTCGGGCGTGCAGCGCCAGTCGAAGAAGTCGCCGCTCACCGTCCCGCTGGGCACGCAGGCGCCGGCGACGTCGTAGCCCGGGAGATCCAGGACCGAGCGGGGCTCGAGCCGCCGCTGCACCCTCTCGCCGTCGGCGAGCTCCTGCCGCGAGCGGGCGGCGCCGGCGGTGAGCATCTGCGCGACCTGCTCGCCGCTGAGCGACGCCATGCTGAACGACACCACGACCAGCAGCACCAGCGTGATCAGCGTGGTGGTCGGGGTCCCGAACCAGGTCGCGAACAGCTCGCTGCGCAGCCCCGCGGCCAGGAACACGGCGGACCGGAGCGCGTAGTAGAGGGAGAGGGCGCCGGAGCTCAGCAGCAGCGGCCAGCGCGTGCGCGAGCGCCCGGCGCCGAGCAGCGCGATCTCGCGGGTCGACAGGCCGATGAGGAGCGCCATCGACGCGAGGTAGAGCGGCCCTCCCGACCAGTCGTTGACGGCGGGAGAGTCGAGGCTGGACACGCCCGTCACCACCACGATCGGAGCGACCACCAGCCACCACGGCGTCGGCCGGCCGCGGAGGGAGCGGCTCGCCGCCCAGACCGCGGCGGCGCCGGCCACGATGAGCCCGTTGCCGAGCGGATTCGCCCACACCTGGTCGGCCGTGCCGTCGCGGAGGTAGGCGAGCGAGCCGCCCATGAACAGCGCGAGCGCCGTGCACCACCAGAAGCTGAAGGACGAGCGCGTCGACCGGTAGGTGACCAGCGCGAACAGCAGGAAGAGGGTGAGGGCGGTGACCCCGAAGGCGACGCGGAGGGTCGTGGCATCGAGCAAGGCGGGTCCGTGGCCCTTCCAGGAGACCGAGCGGCGGAGCGGCGGACGGGCGCCGCGATCAAGGGGATCCTGGCACGGCGCGCGGGCCGCACGGGGCGCGCCGTGGAGGCCGGCCCCGGGGATCCGCGGCAGTGCGGCCCGTCCGCCCACCCGACGGGGGGAGCAGGAAGGGACCTCGCACGTTCGAGGAGAGACCACCGCCCTCGCGCTCAATACAGGATCGCGTGTACCGTCGCTCCCGTGCCCGCCACCGCGACCCTCACCCACTCCGCTGCTCTCGCGCGCCTCGGATCCGCCCTGGCGGACGAGACCCGGTCCCGGATCCTGCTCGCGCTGCGCGAGGCTCCGGCCGTCCCCTCCGACCTCGCGGACGCGCTCGGGGTCTCGCGGCAGGTGATGTCGAATCAGCTCGCGTGCCTCCGCGGATGCGGGCTGGTGGAGGCCGTGAAGGACGGCCGGTACACCTGGTACCGGCTGGCCGAGACCCGGATCGCCGGGGCGCTCGACCACCTGCTCCGCCTGGCCCTGGTCGTCGATCCGGACTGCTGCTCCGGCGACGACTGCCGCTGCGCATGAGCGCCCTGCGCGCTCCGCTCCTCCCCGCCCGCCGCCGCGTGCTGCAGAGGCGCATCCGCTGGATCGTCGGCGCTACCATCGGCTACAACGTGGTGGAGGCGATCGTGGCCCTCGCCGCCGGGACGGTCGCCTCGTCCACCGCGCTCGTCGCCTTCGGCCTCGACTCCGTGGTGGAGGTGCTCTCCGCCGCGGCCGTCGCCTGGCAGTTCTCGGGCCGCGATCCGGAGGCGCGCGAGCGCACCGCGCTGCGGGTGATCGCCGTCTCGTTCCTCGGCCTGGCCGCGTTCGTCGCCGTCGACTCGGTCCGGGCGCTGCTCGGATTCTCGGAGGCCCAGCACTCCCCCGTCGGCATCGTGCTGGCCGCCGTCAGCCTGCTGGTGATGCCCGCGTTCTCCCTGCTCGAGCGCCGGACCGGCCGCGAGCTCGGCTCGGCCTCGGCCGTCGCGGACTCGAAGCAGACGCTCCTCTGCTCGTACCTCTCCGCCGCCGTCCTGGTGGGCCTGCTGCTGAACAGCACGCTCGGATGGACGTGGGCCGACCCCGTCGCCGGCCTCGTGATCGCCGCGGTCGCCGTCCGCGAGGGCCTGGAGGCCTGGCGCGGCGAGTCCTGCACGACGCCGATCTCCGCGCTGACGAGCGAGGACTCCGAGGCCTGCGGCTGCTGCTGACGGGGGCGGGACGGCGCGGTGCACATCGGCGGTGGACGACCTCCGTCAGGACTTCGTCACGAGGCCGGCGGCCGATGGGACCCGCTCCGGAGCTACCGACGGCCTGCCCGCGCCTCGACGACGTGCCGGCACCCGATCCCGCCGCGCTCCAGCTCCTCGCGCTCGCGGCGGAGTTCGACGCGGACCCGCCGCGCCTCGGCCAGCGGCAGCACCGCCTCCGGATCGACGGTCGCCAGCAGGAGCGCCGCCCGCGACCTCGCCGCCACCCGCACGTCCAGGCACGGCGTCTCCTCGGCGAGCCCGAGCAGCGCGGCCACCAGCAGCTCCAGCTCGACCGCAGTCGCGTGGAGCACCAGCACCCGCGAGGCCGGGCTCGACGGGCGGCGGACCAGGAGCGTCGCTCCGGTCATCGTCGCCGCCCTCCCCTGCCCGGGACCGGTCCGGGACGTCCGCCCCGCCTCGGCCCTCGGCGACCGCCCGCGCGACGTCGGCGTGCACGCATGGGGTTCCTTCTCTCGTCCTGCTGCGGCGCGAACCGCACCGCACCTCCATCACACGACGTGGGCACCCGGGCCGGGGAGAGGGTTGCCACGCGCGCGTCGGCGGGTCAGGAGGCGCCGGGGATGAGAGGGTTGCGCGATGTCCACTGCGAGCGTGCCGTCGCCGCGCGCCGGAGTCCGGACCCGGCGCTTCCGGCGCCTCGCCCGCACGGGCTTCGCCGTCAACGGACTGATCCACCTCCTGATCGGCGGCCTCGCCCTGCGCGTCGCGGTCAGCGACGAGACCTCGCGGGAGGCGGACGCGTCCGGAGCGATCGGGCGCATGGCCGACTCCCCCGTCGGGCTCGTGGTGGTCTGGGCTGCGCTGGTCGGGCTGGTCGCGCTCGGGCTCTGGCAGCTCTCCCTCGGCGGGCGCTCCTCCGCGCCGGGGCTCCCCGCCCGCCTGGGCCGCCGGATCGTCGAGTCGGGCAAGGGCTTCGCCTCGCTCACGCTCGCGGGCACCACGCTCGTCTTCGCGCTCGGCGGCTCGACGAGCTCCTCGGCCACGATCCGCCGCATCAACACCGAGCTGCTGACGAGCACGGTCGGCGTCGTGATCCTCGTGATCGTCGGCGGGATCGTGCTGGGCAGCGGGATCGGCTTCGTCGCGATCGGGATCCGGCGCGGCTTCCGCAAGCTCGTCCGCATCCCCGAGGGCCCGACGGGGACGGCAGTGCTGATCCTCGGCGCGACCGGCTACATCACGAAGGGGCTCGCTCTGGGCCTGGCCGGCGGGATCTTCGTGGTCGCGGCGCTGACCGGCGACGCCCGCCAGGCGACCGGGCTCGACGGGGCCATCCGCTTCCTCGACGTCCCTCCGTACGGCACGATCGCCCTGACCCTCGTCAGCGCGGGACTGGTGATGTACGGGCTGTTCCTCGTCGCCCGGGCGAAGCTCGCGAAGCTCTGAGCCGACGCGGCAGTCGTTCACAGTCGCCACCCATATCGCTGAGTATCGTTCGGAGAAACAGGAGGTCATCATGAACGGATCGTCATCGACCGGCGCGTTCGGCACCGGCACGCCCATCGAGAGCATCTGGCGCGCGATGGAGCAGGCCCGCTCCCGCATGGAGAAGCGCGTCGGCTCCCGGGTCGGCCGCGGGGACGTGCGCACCGCGGTGCTCGCGCTCCTCGCCGAGCAGCCCATGCACGGCTACCAGATCATCCGCGAGATCGAGGAGCGCAGCGGAGGCGACTGGAAGCCGAGCCCCGGCTCCGTCTACCCGACCCTCCAGCTCCTCGCGGACGAGGGCCTCATCATGGCCGACGAGCAGAACGGCCGCAAGACCTACACGCTGACCGACGCCGGCCGCGCGACGGTCGCCGAGCACGGCACCTCGACCCCGTGGAACGACTCCGACCACGTCGACTTCGGCGCCCTGCCCAAGGCGGGCCTCGAGCTCGCCCAGGCCGCGGCCCAGGTCGGACGCTCGGGCACCCCTGAGCAGATCCGCAAGGCCGTCGCCGAACTCGAGGACGTGCGCCGCCGCCTGTACGCGATCCTCGCGCAGGACTGACCCGGGTGGCCTCGGTCAGCCCGGGTCCTGCCGCCCCGGGCCACCGAGAGCGGGAGGACCGGCGGCGCTACCGCCGGATCCTCCGCTTCGCCGCGTGGCATCTCGCGGTCACCTGGTTCTTCGACCTGCTCCTGCCGCGGGTGGGGCTCACGCGCGTCGCGCTCCGCACCCGGCCCGGCCGGATGCGCCGCTTCGCCCGCAGCTTCCACGTGCTCGCGGTCGACCTCGGCGGCCTGATGATCAAGGTCGGCCAGTTCATGTCGTCGCGCCTGGACGTGCTGCCGCCCGAGATCACGCGCGAGCTGGAGGGGCTGCAGGACGAGGTCCCGCCCGTCCCGTTCCCGCGGATCCGGGCGCTGGCCGAGTCCGAGCTCGGGCTGCCGCTCGAGCGTGCCTACGCCGGAGTGGACGAGTCGCCCGTCGCCGCCGCCTCGCTCGGCCAGGCCCACCGCGCCCGGCTCTCCTCCGTCGACGCCGGGGACACCGGCTACTCCGCCGCCATCATGAAGGTGCAGCGGCCGGGCATCGACCAGATCGTCGAGGTCGACCTCGCGGCTCTGCGCCGCGTCGGCGGCTGGCTCAGTCACGTTCGCCTGGTCTCGGACCGCGTCGACGCCCCGGCGCTCGTCGAGGAGTTCGCGGTCACCAGCCTCGAGGAGATCGACTACCTGCAGGAGGCGGCCAACTCCGTCCGCTTCGCCGCCGACTTCGCGGGCGACGCCCGGGTGGCCGTCCCGGACGTGGTCTGGGAGCGCTCGACCCGCAAGGTCCTCACGCTCGAGGACGTCACCGCGATCAAGATCACCGACCACGCCGCGCTGCTGGCCGCCGGGATCGACCCGCGGGAGGTCGCTCCGGTCTTCGCGGCCGTGATGTTCGACCAGCTCTTCACCAACGGCTACTTCCACGCGGATCCGCACCCCGGCAACGTCTTCGTCACGCCGACCCCCGGGGGCGAGCTGCCCTGGCGCCTCACCTTCATCGACTTCGGGATGATGGGCGAGGTGCCGCCGAGCACCCGCGCGGGCCTGCGCCGGATGCTGATCGCCGCCGCCTCCCGCGACGGCAAGGGGCTCGTCGACGCGGCCCGCGCGGTCGGCGTCCTCCTCCCCTCGGCCGACTCCCGCGAGCTGGAGCGGGCGCTCACGCAGCTCTTCGCCCGCTTCGGCGGCATGGGCTTCGCCGAGCTGCGGGAGGTGGATCCGCGCGAGTTCCGCGACTTCGCCGTGCAGTTCGGCGACGTCGTGCGCGCGCTGCCGTTCCAGCTCCCCGAGAACTTCCTGCTCGTCATCCGCGCGATGTCGCTGACCTCGGGCGTCTGCAGCGCGCTCGACCCGGCCTTCAACCTGTGGGACTCGGTCGAGCCCTACGCGCAGCAGCTGATCCGCGAGGAGCGCGGCTCCGTCGTGCAGGACGTCGGCAAGCAGGCCGTCGACACGCTCGGCCTGATCTGGCGCCTGCCGCGCCGGCTCGACGAGCTCGTCACGACCCTCGACGACGGCGAGCTCGCGGTCACCGTCCCCACCATCGAGCGCCGGCTGAACCGGCTCGAGGGCACCGTCCGCCGCGTGATCTCGGCCGTGCTGTTCGCGGGACTGCTGATCGCCGGCGCCGTCGTGCGCCCGGACGACAGCGGCTTCGGCACGGTGCTGATGATCGCGTCGGCGCTGCCGCTGCTGCACGCCCTGCTGGCCCGCGGCCCGCGCGGCTGACGGCCGCCGTCGGGCCGCGGCCGCCGCGTCGCATCCGTCACCTCCTCCGCCCACCTCACCGGCGGCGCGGTCGACATCGGCTACACGGACGCGGACAGCCGGCTCGCGCAGCACGGCACCGACTACGGCCTCTGCCAGATCTACGCGAACGAGATCTGGCACTTCGAGCTCGCCACCGAGCCGGGCGGCGATTGCCCGGAGCAGCTCCCCGACGCGAGCGCGACCTGAGCGGCTCTCCCGCGCTCCCGAGGATCCGATGCGTCGCGAAGGGTCGTCATCGGAGCCGCGTGGGAGCCGTTCGCGACGCATCGATCGCGCAGGCGGCCGGGCTCAGCGGCTGGTGAGCAGCTCGACGAACTCGTCGGCCATCGCGAGCTGGGCGCTCAGCGCCTCGCGGCGCTTGCGGGCCTGCGCGACGAAGGCGTCGAGCTGCGCGCGGACCTCGGCCGGCGCGTCGTCGCCCTCGGCCTCGAGGGTGTCGATCACGCGGAGCAGCGCGGCCATCTCCTCCAGCGAGAAGCCGAGCGGCTTCATGCGGCGGATGAGGATCAGGCGGTCGTAGTCGGTGGACGTGTAGAGGCGGAAGCCGCCCTCGGTGCGGCCGGACGCCTTCACGAGGCCGATCTCGTCGTAGTGGCGCAGGGTCCGGAGCGAGAGGCCGGTCCGCTCGGCGAGCTCGCCGATGTGCATGGTGCCGATCCTGCTCACCCCTTCAGATCTACCCTTACGTGAGGGTAGGGTTGCCCGTGCTGCTGACACGCCTCTGCAAGCTTGGCATCCCCGCCCGCTTCCGCCGACCCGATGCCGCAGCCCTCCGCGCTCCTCGTCGAGCACCCCTCCCACTCCCTGGAGCCGCCGCGATGGCCCTCGCCTCGAAGACCCCTGCCCGCCCGCACGCCGAGCCCACCGTGATGACGGCGCTGCGCACCCCCCGCATCCTGACCCGCGAGGTCCTCGCCGGCCTCGTGGTCGCGCTCGCGCTCATCCCCGAGGCGATCTCGTTCTCGATCATCGCGGGCGTGGATCCGCGGGTCGGCCTCTTCTCGTCGTTCGTGATGGCCGTGTCGATCGCGTTCCTCGGCGGACGCCCCGCGATGATCACCGCCGCCACGGGCGCCGTCGCCCTCGTGATCGCCCCCGTCGCCCGCGACTACGGGATGGACTACTTCATCGCGACGGTGATCCTCGCGGGCGTGTTCCAGATCGTGCTCGGGCTGCTCGGAGTGGCGAAGCTCATGCGCTTCATCCCCCGCAGCGTGATGGTCGGATTCGTGAACGCGCTGGCGATCCTGATCTTCTCGGCGCAGATCCCCAACCTGATCGGCGTGCCCTGGCTGGTCTACCCGCTGGTCGCCGTCGGCATCGTGATCATGGTCGTGATGCCGCGCCTGACGAAGGCCGTTCCGGCGCCTCTCGTCGCCATCGTCCTCATCACCGCGGCGGTCGTCGTGACGGCGGTCGCCGTCCCCACCGTGGGCGATCAGGGCGAGCTGCCCCGCAGCCTCCCCGAGCTGTTCCTGCCGAACGTACCGCTGACCTGGGAGACCTTCACGACCATCGCGCCGTACGCCGTCGCGATGGCGCTCGTCGGACTCCTGGAGTCGCTGATGACCGCGAAGCTCGTCGACGACATCACCGACACCCCCTCCCGCAAGACCCGCGAGTCGCTCGGGCAGGGCGCCGCGAACGTGCTCTCCGGCCTGTTCGGCGGCATGGGCGGCTGCGCGATGATCGGCCAGACGATGATCAACGTGAAGGCGTCCGGCGCGCGCACCCGCATCTCGACCTTCCTCGCCGGCGTGTTCCTCCTGATCCTCGTCGTCGCGCTCGGCGACCTCGTCGCGATCATCCCGATGGCCGCGCTGGTCGCGGTGATGGTGATGGTCTCGGTGGCGACCTTCGACTGGCACAGCATCCGCCCGTCGACCCTGAAGCGGATGCCCGTGGGCGAGACGGTCGTCATGATCGCCACGGTCGTCGTGGTCGTCCTCACCCACAACCTGGCGATCGGAGTCGTCATCGGCGTCCTGGCCGCCATGGTCGTCTTCGCCCGCCGGGTCGCCCACTTCGCCACCGTCGAGCGCACCCTCTCGGCCGACGGATCGACGGCCCACTACACGGTCACCGGCGAGCTGTTCTTCGCCTCCAGCAACGACCTCACCACGCAGTTCTCCTACGCGGAGGACCCTGCGCACGTCGTGATCGACCTCTCCGGCTCCCACATCTGGGACGCCTCGACCGTCGCCGCGCTGGACGCCGTCACGACCAAGTACGAGCGCCACGGCACCCGCGCCGTGATCGCGGGCATGAACGACGCCTCCACCCGGATGCACGGCCGCCTCGCCGGGAACCTCGGCGCGGGGCACTGAGGGTCGGGGCTGCGGGACCGCGGCGCCCACCGGGGTCGATGCGTCACGAACGGTCGTCACGGGCGCGGGAGAGGGGCCGTTCGTGACGCATCGATCCCGAGGGGGCGGGGTGGGAGGGCGAGCGGGCGGCGCTAGACGCGCACGGGCGCGACGGAGGCGCGGCGGATCAGCCGCGTCTCGAGCTCCATGCGGGTGGCCGAGGCTCCCGAGGCGAGCGGGGTCGCGGACCGGTGCGCCTGGTGCAGCATCCGGAAGGCGATGGCGCCCATCTCGCCGATGGGCTGCTGGATCGTGGTCATCGGCGGGGTCGCCCAGGCCGACTCCTCGACGTCGTCGAAGCCGATGACGCTGAGGTCTCGCGGGATGCGGAGGCCGGCGTCGTCGGCGGCCTCGTAGACGCCGAGCGCCATCACGTCGGAGCAGGCGAAGAAGGCGGTCGGCGCGTCCGGCTCGGCGAGCATCAGCCCGGCGGCCTCGCGGGCCAGCTCGCGGTCCCAGTCGCAGTAGGCGACGCGCGGATCCTCGACCCCGGCGGCGCGGAGCGCGGTGGTGAAGCCGTCGATCCGGGCGCTGCTGTAGAGCTGGGTGCGGGTGCCGCCGAGGACGCCGAAGCGGGTGTGGCCGGCGTCGAGGAGGTGCTCGGCGGCCATGCGGCCCCCGTCCCAGTTGGTCGCGCCGACGCTCGCGACGTCGGCCGGCGGCCGCGTGCTGGGGTCGACGACGACGACGGGCAGCTCGGCGGTGGTCAGCAGGTGCAGCTGCGCGGCCGAGACGTTGACCAGCACCACGATGGCGCCGAGCGAGGGGCGGCGGAGGAGGCGGCTGATCCAGGCGCCGTCGTCGCGGGCGCGGGTGAGCACCAGGTCGACCCCGGCGGCGGAGGCCTCGGCCTCGATCCCCTCGAGGACCGGTCCGATCCAGGTGCCGCCGATGTGGCCGACGACGACGTCGACGATCTGGGCGGAGTGCGGATCCTCGACCGGCGGGCGCAGGCGCGGTCGGCGGCGGTAGCCGAGCGCGTGCGCCGCCTCCATCACGCGCAGACGGGTCGCCTCCGAGACGTCGGTGCCGCCGTTGAGCACCTTCGAGACGGTGGGGACGCTCGTCCCGGCGCGCTCGGCGATCAGCGCCATGGTCGGGCGGGTGGTCGCTCCGGAGACGTCGTCGTGGTCGGGCATGTGCCCACCGTAGCGGATACCGACTTTCGCAACTAGCCCTGCGCCAGGACGGCTTGCTCCGCCGGGAACCGCGGTGCATGATGGTCGGACGCCGGGGCTCCCGCATAGAAGTTGCGCAAGTCCTGTTCGATGACGAACCGCGGAGCGATCCGCCCGCACGTGAGGACGACGATGACCGACCACTCCCCGACCACTCCCGGCAAGACGGCCCTCGTCGTCCGAGGGGGCTGGGACGGCCACCAACCGGTCGAGGCGACCGAGCTGTTCCTGCCGTTCCTCCGCGACAACGGCTACGACGTGCGCGTCGAGGAGTCGACCGCCGTGTACGCCGATGAGGCCTACATGCGGACGGTCGACCTGATCGTGCAGTCGAACACGATGACCTCCATCCAGTGGGAGGAGTTCCTGGGCCTCCGCGCGGCGGTCGAGCGCGGCACGGGCCTCGCCGGCTGGCACGGCGGGATCGCCGACTCCTACCGCGACAACTCCGACTACCTGCAGCTGATCGGCGGCCAGTTCGCCTCGCACCCCGGCAAGCACCCGGACGAGCGCACCGGCGAGCAGTCGGACAACTACATGCCGCACACGATCGAGATGACGGCCCTCGCCGCCGACCACCCGATCACGCAGGGCATCACCGACTTCGAGCTGGTCACGGAGCAGTACTGGGTGCTGCACGACGACTACAACGACGTGCTCGCCACGACCACGCAGGCCGTCCGCCCGTGGGACCCGTGGAAGCGCCCCATCACCTCCCCCGCGATCTGGACCCGCCTCTGGGGCGAGGGCCGCATCTTCGTCTCGACGCCGGGCCACCGCGTCGAGATCCTCCAGGACGACAACGTCCGCACGATCATCGAGAGGGGAATGCTGTGGGCGTCCCGCTGAGAGTCGGCATCATCGGCGTCGGGAAGATCAGCGAGCAGTACCTCGCGAACCTCCCGACCTTCCCCGGCCTCCGCCTCGTCGCGGTCGCCGACCTGAACCAGGAGCGGGCGCAGCAGGTCGCCGACGAGCAGGGCGTCCGCGCCCTCACCGTCGACGCGCTGATCGACGACCCGGAGATCGACGCGGTGCTGAACCTCACGATCCCGGCGGCGCACGTCGAGATCGGCACCCGCGCCCTGAAGGCGGGCAAGCACGTCTTCGCCGAGAAGCCGCTCGGGCTGAACCCGGCCGAGGCCGCGCCGATGCTCGACCTCGCGGACGAGCTGGGCCTGCGCTTCGCGAGCGCCCCGGACACGGTGCTCGGGACCGGCGTGCAGACCGCGCGCCTCACCCTCGACTCCGGCGCGATCGGCACCCCGATCGCCGCGCAGGTGCACTGGGCCGCTCCCGGCCACGAGCGCTGGCACCCGGCGCCCGAGTTCTACTACCAGCCCGGCGGCGGCCCGCTGCTGGACATGGGCCCGTACTACCTGACGGCGCTCGTGCACTTCTTCGGGCCGGTCGTCCGCGTCACGGGCCTGGCCACCCGCTCCGACCGCCCGCGCACGATCGAGACCGGGCCGAAGGCGGGCACGCCGATCGAGGTGACGATCGACACGCACATCACCGCGCTGCTCGAGCACGCGAGCGGAGTCGCCACCACCGTCACCGTGAGCTTCGAGGTCTGGCGCAGCCAGGCCCCGAAGTTCGAGGTCTACGGCACCGAGGGCACCATCTCGGTCCCGGATCCGAACATGTTCTCGGACCCGGTCGAGGTCGCCGTCCGCGACGAGGACTGGCGGGTCGTCCCCGACTCCGCCGGCGTGATCGACACCGGTCGCGGAGTGGGACTGGCCGACCTCGCGGAGGCGATCGCGGAGGACCGCCCGCACCGCGCCTCCGGCCGCGTGGCCCTGCACGTGCTCGAGATCATGGACGCCGTGCTCCGCTCGAACGAGGAGAAGGCGGTCGTGACGATCGCGAGCACCGCAGAGAAGCCCGACGTGATGCCGCAGCGCACGGCGGGCTCGATCGGCGCCTGACAGCGCCGGGGGGCGACGACGGGAGGCGGGGGATCGCCGCCAGCGCGTCGCTCCCCGTTCGGGGGTGACGGCGGGGGGCGACGCCGTAGACTCGGCGGATCGACGGTCCTCAGCCGCCGCCGCACGCGGAGGGGGATCGGCCGTGGCAGTCGGCTTCCGGCGGAGCGGTGAGCTCCGTGCCCTCGCGCGCCCCCGGCTCCGGGCGGCCGGCGACCCGCTCTCCCCCGAGGACCACCGCTCCCGGCTGTCCGGTTGGCTCAGCATGCCCGGCGGGCCGGGTCTCGTGCGCCCCTCCGCCCTCGCTCCGGCGTGGGAGGCGCCCCTGCTCCGGCTCGTGCGCGCCGGGGCGCCGGCGGAGGACCTGCATGAGGCGACCACCGGCTCCCCCGAGGGCTCGCGCCTCGCGGCCGTCGTCGAGCTCGTCCGCGACGCCCTGCACTCCGCGGACGACGATCGCGCTCTGCGGCTCACCGGCTGGCTGGTGCGCATCCGCTACGACCCGTCGGCCGACTCCTTCCTCCGCCGCTACGGGATCGCGCTGACCGTCCGCCTGCCGCTGAGCGGCGGCCTCGACGTGGAGGTGCCGCTCGACGCCCCGGCGCTGCGCCTGCTCTACGCCGAGCTCGCAGCACCGATGGATCCGGCTGCAGCGGTCGTGGCGGTCGAGACCCTGGAGCCGTCGACCTCGCGGCGTCGACGCTCGCCTCCCTCTACTCCGCCCGCCGCCGCTGGAGCGACGTGGCCGAGTTCTCGGCGCCCGTCGAGAACGTGGACGCCGCCTCCGCTGCGGTGCTCATCCGCCGCGGCGTCGCTCTTCGCGAGCTCGGCGTGATCGAGGGCGCCCTCGAGGCGTTCGACCGGGTGGTGCGCCCGACCGTCACCAGTGCGCGGCCCGTGGAGCTGCGGGCGGAGGCGCTGCTCGAGCGCGCGAGCACGCTCCTCTCGGACGGGCGCACGGCTCCGGCTCGGCGCGATCTGGAGCGCGTGCTCTCCCGCAACCCGGACAGCGCCGCGGCGCACGAGCTGCTGGCGGTCACCGGGCGCTGACGCGACGGAGGGGCGCACCCTCTGCAGGATGCGCCCCTCCGGGGAGTGCGTCGGCTCAGTGCGTCGGCTCAGCCCTCGGCCTTCGAGGGCTTGCCCTCGGCGGGCAGGACCTCGTGCGGGGTGTCGCGCTCGTCCTCGCCCTCGGCCTGCGACGGCTTGTCGGACTGGTCGTCCGGGTCCTCGACGGGGCTCGGGGTCTGGTCGCTCATCGGAGTCCCTCCGGCTCGTCGGACGTGGCGGACGGCTCGGGGTGCGCCTCGAACTCCATCCAGGCGCGGTCCAGATCGGCCTGCGCCGACTCGGGCTCGCTGGCGAAGTAGCCGTCGTAGATCGCGCGGCCGCCGTGCTCGGGCAGGTCGTCGCGACCGCCGAAGGCCTGCGCGAAGCGGCCGACCTCGTCGTCCCTCTTCTGCTGATCCCGCAACCAGGCGGGGAAGGTCTGCGTCATGGTGACACCTCTCTCTCCTGTCCTCCAGCCAATCCCCCGCCGCGGATCCGGGCAAGCCCTTCCGCCGCGGGCCTCGAGGGGCCAGGCTCCGCCCTGGAGGGGACGGGCTCCGCCCTGGAGGAGCGGCGCTCCGCCCTCTAGAGGACATGTCCGCTACAGGGCGCCCCCGCCCCCGCCGCGGAGGAGAGCCGGCCCTAGCGTGAGCCCGTGACCGACCCCGCTTCTCCGCGCCCCGCCCGCACCGCCGCGGGCCTGCGCCGCACTCTGCTCGCTCTGACCGCGACCGTCGCGCTGCTCGCCGGCACTGCGGCCCCCCTCGCCTCCGCCGAGCCGGACCCGGTGCCGGTCGGGAACGACCACCTCGCCAACGGCGTCGCCGCCTGGGGGCGCTACCTCAACGGGGAGTGGGACGTGCCGGCGGGCATGTCCGACCTCACGGACGTCGCGAGCAGCTACAGCCACACCCTCGCGCTCCACACCGACGGCACCGTCGAGGCCTGGGGAGCGGATCTGGAGGGCGAGCGGGACGTGCCGGCCGGGCTCCGCGAGGTGACCGCGATCTCGACCGGGTACCTCCACAGCATCGCCCTCACGATGGAGGGGACGGTCGTCGCGTGGGGCGACGACCGTCAGGGCCAGACCGACGTCCCGGCCGGACTCGGCGGCGTGACCGCCGTCGCCGCGGGCAGCTACCACACCCTCGCTCTGCGGGGCGACGGGACCGTGGCGGCCTGGGGCTCGGATCAGTTCGGAGCGACCGACGTGCCGGCGGGTCTCTCCGGAGTGGTCGCGATCGCCGCGGGCGGCTGGAACAGCCTCGCGCTGCGCGCCGACGGGACGGTCGTGGCGTGGGGCGGCGACGACAGGGGCGCGTACACCGCCCCGGCGGGCCTCCGGGACGTCGTCGCCGTCTCGGTCAGCTACTCCCACAGCCTCGCCCTGGAGCGGGACGGCACCGTCGTCACCTGGGGCGACCCCGTCGACTCCGGCTTGCCGCGGGTCCCCGCCGATCTCGGCGGCATCACCGCGATCGCCGCCGGCATCGGCTTCAGCGTCCTGCTGACGTCCGACGGCACCGTCGTCTCCCTGCACCCCGACGGCGACACGGAGCTGGACGTCCCGGCCGGGATCACCGGCGCCACCGGCATCGCGGTCGGCTTCAACCACGCCTTCGCGATCGGCCCGCTGCCGACCCTCACCGCCGACACCGCCGAGACGCTCGTCAAGACCGGGACCCGCTACTCCGCGACCTTCACGGCGTCCGGCCCGGCTGCGACCTTCGAGGTCTCGTCCGGCGCCCTTCCCGCGGGGGTGGCCCTCTCGCCGGAGGGCGTCGTCTCGGGCAGGCCGACCACCGCAGGCGACTCCACCTTCACGGTGAGCGCGCGGAACGCGTACGGCACCACGGCCGGCGTGCCGCACACGGTCACCGTGGTCCCCGCGAACACCCCGCCCGTCGTGACGGTCGCCTCCGCCACCGACGGCGCCTCCTACGAGAAGGGCTCGGAGCCGAGGGCCGCCTGCGCGATCACGGATGCGGAGAGCGGAACGTTCAGCGAGGAGGCCGTCGTCACCGGCACGCTCGTGAACGGCCTCGGCACCCGCACGGCGACCTGCACCTGGACCGACCCCGGAGGACTGACCACGACCGCCGCCGCGACCTACCGGATCGTCGACACCGGCGTCCCCACCATCGTCGCGACGACCGCGCCGACGGCTCCGAACGCCGCGGGCTGGTTCCGCTCCCCCGTCTCCGTCGGCTTCTCCTGCGCCGACGGCAGCGGCTCCGGGATCCGCAGCTGCACCCCCGCGCGGATCCTGCGCGAGGGCCCCGGCCAGAGCGTCACCGGCACCGCCGTCGACAACGCGGGCAACCGCGCCACGACGACCCGCAGCGGCATCGCCATCGACACCACGAAGCCGCAGCTCTCGTTCACGTCGAGGCCCGAGGGGTCCTACCCCTTCGGCACCGTGCTCCCGGAGGCGCGCTGTCTCGCGGACGACGCGCTCTCGGGCCTCACCGGCGACTGCGTGATCACGGGCGGCGGCCGCTCCGTCGGACCGCACGTGTACCGGGCGACCGCGACCGACCGGGCGGGCAACGTCTCGACCCTCACCGCGTCCTACACCGTGACCCCGTGGACGATCGGCGGGCTCAGCACCTCGGTGAAGAGCGTGGCCGCCGGAGCCGCGACCGGCATGACGTTCCAGGTGACCTCGACGTCCTCCGCGGGAACGTTCCGCCACTCCGCCCTCGCCGACGTGCGCAGCGTCACGCAGAGGCAGACCTCCTGCACCGCCGGCGCCGTCCTCACCGGAGCGCCGACGACCACCCTGACCGGACGCCTCCGCTACGACACCGCGACGAACCGCTACGTGAAGGCGTGGACGGTGCCCGCGAAGCGGGGCACCTGCTGGACGCTGACGGTCACGACGGCGGACGGCAGCACGGGGAGCGCCCGGTACTCGGTGAAGTAGCGGCGCCGGACGGCCGCCGCGGTCCGGTCAGGCTCCCGCCGCGGCGTACCGCTCCGCGAGCACGCGGAACGCGGCGGCCAGCTCGGGCGGCTCGGCCC
Organism: Rathayibacter sp. AY1E8; assembly: GCF_002931415.1. Lineage (NCBI taxonomy): Bacteria > Bacillati > Actinomycetota > Actinomycetes > Micrococcales > Microbacteriaceae > Rathayibacter > Rathayibacter sp. AY1E8. The sequence goes on along the minus strand of NZ_PSVI01000025.1, from coordinate 27,300 downwards.
CGGCCATCGGAGCGTCGAACCGGCCGAACGACGCGGCGAGCGCCTCCCACGACCAGGCGCCGAGGGCGAGTCGGCAGCCCGCGTCGCCGAGGTCCTCCACCTCCCCGTCGCCCGCGTAGGGCAGGACCTCGGCGGCGGGCGCCTCCAGCACCACCGAGCCTCGGCACGGCCACCCCTCCCCGGGCGCTCCGCCGCGGAACCGCGCCTCCAGGAACTCGGCGGGACTCCGGACCGGCAGCGCCCGGCGGCGGAAGCGGGCACCGCGGGGTGACCGCGGCTCGAGCCGGTCGACGCGGAACACCCGCCAGTCGTCGCGGTCGAGGTCGAAGCCGATGAGGTACCAGCGGCCCTGACGCGCGACCAGGTGGTGGGGCTCGACGCGGCGCACCGCCTCCGCGTACGCGAAGCGGAGCACCTCGCAGGTCCGGACGGCCGCCGCGACCGCGACCAGCCGCTCCGAGGGGACCGCGGGAGCCGGCGCCGCCGCGACCGTGAAGCGCAGCGCATCCGCTCGGGGCCGGAGCCGGGCGGGCAGGACCTGCCGCACCGTCGCCAGCGCACGGGCCGACGCCTCCTCGAGCCCCGTGATCGGCGCGCGCAGGGCGGCGGTGAGGGCGAGCACCTGCTCGTCGTCGAAGAGCAGCGGCGGGAGCTCGGCGCCGGCCTCGAGCCGGTACCCGCCGTCGGGGCCCTTCGCCGCGTCGATCCGGTAGCCCATCGTGCGGAGTCGGTCGACGTCGCGACGCACCGTGCGCGGCGCGATCCCCAGGCGCTCGGCGAGCACTCCGCCCGGCCAGTCGCGGCGGGTCTGCAGGAGGGAGAGGAGCAGGAGGAGCCGCTCGGTCGTCGTGGGCACGTCCCGAGGGCATTCCGAGAAGAGGACCGTCACCGTCCTCTTCTCCTGGGAGCGTCGGGGCACCGGGTGATCGACCCGGCACGACTGCGAGGAGCGCACCATGAGCATCACCACGACGACCCACCTCAACTTCCGCGGACAGGCCCGCGAGGCACTGGAGTTCTACGCCTCGGTCACGGGAGGCCGGGTCGACGCGATGTCCTACGCGGACGCGAACGCTGTCACCGCGCCCGACGAGGCCGACCAGCTGATGTGGGGCCAGGTCGTCTCCGAGGCCGGCTTCCGCGTCATGGCGTACGACGTCCCCGCGCACACGGCTTACGACCCGGGCACGATCCCGGTGTTCGTGTCGCTGCGCGGCTCCGACGCCGACGAGCTGCACCGCCTCTGGGACGGCCTCTCGGAGGGGGCGGCGGTCGTCGTGCCCCTGGCCCCGGCGGCCTGGTCGCCCCTCTACGGGATGCTGCGCGATCGCTTCGGAGTGACGTTCGTCGTCGACCTCGAGGTCGCCTGGGGCTGAGGCCCGCGGGCTCGGCGGCGGGGCGCGTCCCACTGCGGACGCTCCGGCCGCCGACTCGGTACGCTCAGCACCGGATCCGGTCGGAGGGACGCTGCATGCTGGAGACGATCTCCGAGGCCCTCTCGCTGGTCACCCTCCCCCTCGGCGTGCTGTTCCTGCTCGCCGCGTTCGTCGCGGCGCTGATCGACGGACGCTGGCTGACGACGACCGCCTACCTCGAGGAGGGTCCGCCCCTCGCGCTGCACTGGGTGACCCGGGCCGGCGAGGTCCGGTCGCGTCCGCTGTCCGCCGGGGACCCGCTGACGCCGACGCGGTCGGACCAGCGGGAGGTGCACTACCGCGAGGAGGATCCGCACCGCATCCGCCTGCACCGGTGGAGCGACGCGGTGCGGGCGCTGCGCCTGACCGGCCTGATCCTGCTCGGGGCGGGCGTCGTCCTCGGGATCCTGTCGACGGCGCTGGCGGTCCTCGCCTAGGCGGCGCTCCGTGCGCGAGGATCGGACCCGTGGATGCGGAACGGGTTCTCGGTGACGGTCGGGCCGACGGGGTGTGGTGCCGGCTCGGGGAGCCGCTGACGGTCGCGCAGATCGCTCGCGGCGGGCCCGCGTGGCTGTGCCTGGACGCGCAGCACGGCGCGTTCGACGACGCCGCGGTCCTCGCCTCCCTTCGCGCGCTCGGCGTCGTGAGCGGGAGGCCGCCCGTCGGCGTCCGGGTCGCCGGGCTCTCCGACGCGCTGATCGGCAGGGCGCTCGACGCCGGAGCGGACGTCGTCGTCGTCCCGATGATCGAGACGGTCGAGGAGGCGCTCGCGGCCGTCCGCGCCGCGCACTACCCGCCGCTCGGTCGCCGCAGCTGGGGGCCGATGTCCGATCTCTGGGGCGCCGCTCCCCCGTCGGCCGCAGAGGCGCGCACCGCGCTCTGGGTCATGATCGAGACGCAGGCCGGCCTCGACGCCGTCGATCGGATTCTCGCGGTGCCGGGCGTGAGCGGAGTCTTCGTCGGCCCGTTCGACCTCGCGATCGGCCTCGGACGGGACCTGTCCGACCTGCTCGCCGCGGACGGACCGGACGACCCGCTGCCGAGGATCGCCGCGGCGGCCCGGCGCGCGGGCAAGGGCGCCGGGGCCTACGCGGGCGACCGCGAGCGCGCCGGGCTGCTGCGAGCGCTCGGCTTCCCGAGGGTCGCGGTCGCGACGGATCAGTCGCTGATCGCGCTCGGCACCGCGGCGGCGCTCGACGCGGACGCCGCCGACTCCGGCTGCTGAGCCCGAGGCCGGGCACGGGGCCGGCCGCCGGTCACCGGCGAGGGCTCCCGCCGGGGGGATGCACGGGCTCCGGCGGCTCGGGGACGAAGCGGAGGCCGCCGGCGGAGTTCGCGAGATCGGTGAGCGCCGAGATCCAGGCGGGGTTGATGCGGGGCATGCGGCCGCCGGCGTAGGTGTAGCGGAGCGTGTGCGAGGGGTGCAGCCAGATCGCGCTGCGGCCGTCGCTCATCCCGTTCTCGTCGCGCCAGGTGAGCAGGCACGACTCCCCCCGGCGCAGCTTCGCGGTGAGGACGATCTGCAGGTGGGCGAGCACCCGGTCCTCGACGTCGATCTCGACCGATCCGTCGTAGTGCAGCTTCCCCATCGGCGTCTCCCGGCCTCGTCCTCGGAGGACGGGCGCGCCTCCGGCCCACCATCCTCGGGTGTCGTCCAGTGACCAGTTCGGGGCGGCGACAACCGGCGGATCAGCTGGTATCGGCGGATCCGCTGGTCTCGACGGGGCGGGGCTCAGGCCGGCGGGTTCGCCGCCATGAAGTCGCGCATCGGCAGCAGGTTCTGGAGGGGCGCGAAGTACCCGAAGCGGGGCAGGTCGAAGACCACTCCCGCGACTCCGGAGGATCCCATCGCCGCGATCCACTCGAGCGCGGCCGGCATCGGCACCTTCAGCACGCGCGACGCGTCCTCGTCGGAGAGGCCGGCGTGCAGCGCCCCGGCGCGGGCGCGCTCCCCCGTGGTGAAGGCGAAGACCATCGGCCCCGACTCCAGGCCGCCGACGAAGGGGGTGGGCGCGTCGTCCGGCCCCCGCGCGATGAAGCACCACATCGGCAGGGCGTAGACGCTGCGCCAGAGCGCGTCCATCGCGGCGAAGCTCTCGGGGTCGGCGCGCAGGGCCTCCGCCCGGGCGTCGATCTCGACGGTCTGATCCATGGGGCTCCCCTCGGCGCCGGCGATCGGCGCGGACCTCCACGCTAACGATGCTCCCGCTGGGCCGCACCCGCGATCGATCCGTCAGCAGCGGCCCGTCCCCGCGGCGGGCACGGGCCGCGGACGACGGATGGATGCGGTGGTGGCTGTGCGAGCCGTCCGCTGATCCGCCCGGCCACTGGCCCCGTCCAGGCGGTTAGGTTAGGTTAACCTTCGCAACCCACACCACCCCCTTCGAAGGATCGCCGTGCCCGCCACTCGCACCCCCCTCCGCCTGACCGCCGTCGCCTCGCTCGGCCTCGCCGCGCTGCTGCTCACCGCCTGCTCGGGAGGAGCCGACGCCGGCTCCGAGGGCACGTCCGAGAGCAGCGCCGCCGAGAGCAGCGAGGGCTTCCCCGTCACCGTCGACCACGCCTTCGGCAGCACCACCGTCGAGTCGGCCGACCGCGTCGTCGCGACGAGCTGGACCAATCAGGACGTGGCGCTCGCGCTGGGCGTGACCCCGGTCGGCTTCACCCGCGCCTCCTACGGCGACGAGGACGGCGACGGCCTGCTGGTGTGGACGAAGGAGGCGCTCGACGCCTCCGGCGCCGAGACCCCGACCCTGTTCGACGAGACCGACGGCGTGCCCTTCGAGGCGATCTCGGACCTCAGCCCGACCGTGATCCTCTCGGCCTACTCCGGCATCACCCGGCAGGACTACGACACCCTCAGCCAGATCGCCCCCACCGTCGCCTACCCGGGCCTGCCCTGGGGCACGACCTGGCAGGACTCCGCGAAGCTCGACGGCGCCGCGCTGGGCCTCGAGGACGAGGCCGTCGCGAAGGTCGGCGAGATCGAGAGCGACATCACGCAGACCACCGCGTCCTACCCGCAGCTCGCGGGCACCACGTTCATGTACGGCTGGTACGACCCGACCGACGCGAGCACCTTCACCTACTACACGCCGAACGACGCGCGCGTGAAGTTCGTCGAGGACCTCGGGCTCGACGTCGCCCCGAGCGTCGCCGAGCTCTCCGGCGACTCGGAGGCGTTCAGCGGCACCATCAGCTCCGAGAACGCCGACCAGCTCGACGCCGACGTGCTCGTCGTCTACGGCGACGACACGACCCTCGCCGCACTGCAGGCCGACCCGCTGCTCTCCAAGATCCCGGCCGTCGAGCGCGGCTCCGTCTACGTGCTGGAGGACGGCTCCTCCGCCGCCATGGCCACCTCGTCGCCGAACCTGCTCAGCATCCCGTGGGTGCTCGACGAGTACACCGCCGGCCTCGCCGCGGCCGCCGACAAGGTGTCGTGACCCGCACCGCACCCACCCGGAAGACGAGGGCGACCGCGCTGGCGGTCGCCCTCGTCGCGCTGGCCGTCGCCTCGGTCCTCTCGCTCGTGTACGGCTCCCGCGAGATCCCGCTCGGCGAGGTCTGGCCGGCGCTGACCTCGCCCGATCCGGCGTCCATCGTCGACGCGGCGGTGCAGGGGCGGGTGCCGCGGACGGTCCTCGCGATCCTGGTCGGCGCCGCGCTCGGGCTCGCCGGAGCCGTGATGCAGGGCCTGACCCGCAACCCGCTCGCCGATCCGGGCATCCTCGGCCTCAACTCCGGCGCCTCGCTCGCGGTCGTGCTCGGGATCGCCGGGGTCGGCGCGACGAGCCTGCCGCAGTTCATCTGGCTCGCGTTCCTCGGAGCCGCCGCCGCCGGGGCGTTCGTCTACGCGGTCGCGTCGCTCGGCCGCGAGGGCGCCACTCCGCTGAAGCTCGCCCTCGCCGGAGCCGCCACCGCCGCCGCGCTCACCTCCCTCATCAGCGCGGTCCTGCTCACGCAGGAGACCACGCTGAACCGCTTCCGCTTCTGGCAGGTCGGCGGAGTCGGCGGCGCCGAGACCGCGAGCATCCTGCAGGTCCTCCCGTTCCTCGCGGTCGGCGCGGTGCTGGCTCTGTCCAGCGCGCGGGGGCTCGACGCCCTGGCGCTCGGCGACGACCTGGCGACCGGCCTCGGCCGGCGCGTGGGGCGCATCCGCCTGGTCGCGGGGCTCGCGGCCGTGCTGCTCTGCGGCGCCGCGACCGCGATCGCCGGACCGATCGGATTCATCGGCCTCGTCGTCCCGCACCTCGCCCGCCGCGTCACCGGCCCCGCGCACGCCTGGCTGCTGCCCTCCTCCGCTCTGCTCGGCGCCCTGCTGCTGCTCGTCGCCGACGTGGTCGGCCGCGTGGTCGCCCGGCCGAGCGACGTCGAGGTGGGCATCGTGACCGCGCTGATCGGCGCCCCGGTGCTCATCGCGATCGTGCGCCGCTCGAAGGTGCGGGCGCTGTGAGGACCGCGGAGGCGCCCGCCGCGGTCGGCATCGCGGCCGGCCGCACGCTGCGCCGTCGGCGCACGGTCATCGGCTGCGCCGTCCTCGCGGTGCTCGCGCTGGCGCTCGTCGTCGTCTCGCTCACGGTCGGCAGCACGGTCTACTCGGTGCCGGAGGTCGTCCGCGTGATCCTCGGCGAGACCGTGCCGGGCGCCTCCTTCACCGTGGGCACGCTGCGGCTGCCGCGCACGATCACGGCCGTCCTGGTGGGCGTGGGCTTCGGGATGGGTGGCGTGATCTTCCAGACGATGCTGCGCAACGCCCTCGCCAGCCCCGACATCATCGGCATCACCTCGGGGGCGAGCGCGGCGGCCGTCGTCGCGATCGCGTTCTTCGGGCTCTCGGGCGGCGCGGTCTCGGTGATCGCGGTCGCGGCCGGGCTCGCGACCGCCCTGATCATCGCCGGGCTGGCCGAGGGCGGCGGAGTGATCGGGGCGCGGCTGATCCTCATCGGCATCGGCGTCGCGGCGATGTTCCAGAGCGTGATCGCCTACGTGCAGACCCGCGCCGACTTCGAGGACGTCCAGGAGTCGCTGCGCTGGCTGACCGGCAGCCTCAACTCGGCCGCCTGGCCCTCCGTCCCGCCGCTCGCGCTGACGATGCTCGTGCTGGTGCCGCTGGCGCTGCTGCTCTCGGGCCGGCTCGGCGTGCTGCAGCTCGGCGACGAGTCGGCGACCGCGCTCGGGCTCGACGTGCGGCGCAGCCGGCTGGCCCTGCTCGCGGTCGGAGTCGGCCTCGTGGCCGTCGCGACCGCCGCCACCGGCCCGATCGCGTTCGTCGCCTTCGTCTCGGGGCCGATCGCGCGGCGGATCCTGCCGAGCGCGCGCACGCTGCTGATCCCCTCCGCCCTGGTCGGCGCGGTCGTGGTGCTCGCCGCCGACCTGCTCGCCCAGTACGTCGTCGGCGCGCTGTTCTCGGGCGCGCGCTTCCCGGTCGGCGTCGTCACCGGCGCCCTCGGCGCGCCCTTCCTGCTCTGGCTCCTCGCCCGCCGCAACCGCTCCGGAGGCTCCCTGTGACCGACGCCCCGCCCACCCTCGCCGCCGACGCGGTCACCCTCGCCTACGACGAGCGCGTCGTGGTCGACGGGCTCTCGCTCGCCGTGCCGCCCGGCCGGATCACGGTGATCGTCGGCGCGAACGCCTGCGGCAAGTCGACGCTCCTGCGCGCGATGGCGCGGCTGATCACCCCGCGCTCGGGGAGCGTCCTGCTCGACGGGCGCGCGATCCACCGGCTCCCGACGCGCCAGGTAGCGCAGCAGGTGGGGCTGCTGCCGCAGACCCCGATCGCGCCGGAGGGGATCGCCGTCTCGGACCTGGTCGCCCGGGGCCGCTACCCGCACCGGGGCCTCTTCGGCCGCGGCTCCGGATCGGACGACGACGCGATCGTCGAGGAGGCGCTGCGCGACACCGGCACGCTCGAGCTCGCCGACCGCCCCGTGGACGAGCTCTCGGGCGGGCAGCGCCAGCGTGTGTGGATCGCGATGGCCCTCGCCCAGCGGACCGACGTGCTCCTCCTGGACGAGCCGACGACCTACCTCGACGTGTCGCACCAGGTCGAGGTGCTCGACCTGCTCACCGACCTCAACCGCTCGCGCGGGACGACCATCGTGATCGTGCTGCACGACCTCAACCTCGCCGCCCGCTACGCCGACCACCTCGTCGCCGTGCGCGACGGAGCCCTGTACGCCTCGGGCACGCCCGCCGAGGTGGTGACGCCGGAGACGGTGCGCGCGGTGTTCGGGATGGAGTCGCGCGTGATCGAGGACCCGGTCTCGCGGACGCCGCTGGTGCTGCCGATCGGGCGCCACCACTCGGGCTGAGCCCGGCCGTTCAGACCGAGCGGTCAGGGCCGACCGGTCAGGCCGGAGCCGCGGCCAGGGAGGCGCCGTCCACGAGCGTGCAGCGGAGGAACTGCTGCTCCCGTCGCGCGGGGTCGCCCTCGATGAGGATCTGCACGGCGCGGCGGCCCATGTCGCGCCGGGGCAGCTCGAAGCCGGCCTGCCAGCCGGTGCGATCGGCGGATCCGGAGAGCGACACCAGCGACAGGTCGCCCGGCACCGCCACCCCCTCGGCCTCGGCGGCCTCCTGCAGGAGGACGAACTGCTCCTCCTGCTCGGCGAGGACGACCGTGACGCCCTCGGCGGCGATCCGGCGGATCCACTTCCGCGGCGACGCCTCCGGCCCCGGGACGAGGTGGAGGAAGCCGTCGCCGAGCTCGGCCCGCGCGCCGGCCATGCGGTCGGTGTACGACTCGACGCCCTCGCCGTGGCCGGCGTAGGCGAAGCGGGTGTGGCCGAGGGCGCGCGCGCAGGAGATCAGCTCGCGGACGATCGACGCGTAGTCGGCGGCCACGTAGGGCACGGGCCCGCCGGCGTCGTCGCGGCGGCCGATGCTGACGAAGGAGAAGCCGCTCGCGTTGAGGAACTCGAGCTCCTCGCGGGGCATGCGCTGCCCGAGGAGGATGCAGGAGTCGGCCAGGCGCAGCCGGGTGGTGCCGCCGCTGAGGCCGCCGCGACGGCCGCCGACGCGACCGCTGGTCAGCAGGAGGAGGTCGATGTCGCGGTTCTGCGCCTCCTCCTCGATGCCGGCGAGGAACGGATGGAAGAAGTCCTCGCGATCGAGCGGGAACAGGCTCTCGTAGGTGTAGACGCCGATCATGCCGGTGCCGACCTGCTTGAGGCGGCGCGCGATGGGGTCGGCGACGTACCCCGTCTCCTGGATCGCCTTGAGGATCCGCGCCCGCGTCGCCTCCGGGACCCGGGCGAGCTGCTCGCCCTTGTCGTTGAGCACGAACGACACCGTCGTCTGGCTGACTCCCGCGAGACGCGCGATGTCCTTCTGCGTGATCCGCGGCACCCGGACACCCCCGCTTCATCCTGGTAATAGGTATTACGTCTTGACCTCAGGCTACCGATGACGAAGGATCGCCGTACGCCCATCCGGGGCGAGAGAGGGCGGAACGTCGACGATGATGAATCCCGCAGACCCAGACAACCAGACCACGGCCTCCCCGAGGCCCGATCGGCAGCACAAGCCCGATCAGCAGCCCGAGCACGATCCGCAGCGCAGGCCCGACAACTCCCGCCGCCTCTTCCTCGCCGGGGGCGCCGCCGCCCTCGCCGGCGCGGCAGGAGCCGTCGGCGCCGCCACTCCGGCCGCCGCCGCGCCCCCGGCCGACGCTCCCGGGCAGAAGAAGCGCCTGAGCGTCACCGAGGGGCCGATCTCGCCGCTCGACAAGGAGTTCCGCTGGGACGACCGCGCCGGCGCCGACAACACCCGCGCGGTGCAGGCGGCCATCGACAAGGCGATGACCGCTCCGGGCGGCGAGGTGTCGCTGCCCGCCGGCGAGATCCGGGTGACGGGCCTCGTGGTCGACTACCGCGGCTACCCGGTGCAGCCCGAGAACGGGCCGCCCTACGGCTACGCCGGGCCGAAGATCGTCGGCGCCGGCATGCGCCAGACGAGGATCGTCCAGATCGAGGGCTCGACCCGCGACATCTTCACCGTCTCCGGCCAGACCGGCGACGCGGCCGGTCCCGCCAACAACAACAAGGCCACCGGCGTCGTCCTCGCCGACTTCGAGATGACGGGCACGCCCTCCGGCGGCCACGGGATGTCGCTGCGCTCGCTGGTCAACTGCGAGTTCCGCAACCTGTGGATCCAGAAGACCGGCAAGTCGGGCATCTTCCGCGAGCGCGCCACCTTCGTGTCGGGCGTCGACGACGAGTACTCGTACGCCAACTCCTGGAACAAGATCAAGATCGTCGCCCCCGCCGGCTGGGGCGTGGAGGACTCGGGCAAGGCCTCCATCGGCGGGTCGATGACCAACGTCGAGGCGATCAGCCCCGGCCTCGGCGGCTTCCTCCTCGCGCCGACGAACATGACGCTGCTCGACTGCCAGGCCATCGGCGGCACGGTCGGCCTCCGGTCGATCCGCAACGAGAACCGGCGCTCGGTCAACTCCGGCCTGACCCTGATCAACTTCCGCTCGGAGGGCTCCCGCGACGGCTGGGAGGTGCTGATCGAGGCCGGCACGAGCCACATGATCGTGAACCCGAATTTCTTCCCGACCTCGGGCGCGAACTGCCTCGGCGTCGGCCTGACGAACGGCGGAGCGGACTTCGAGGTGCGCAACCTCACCGTCCTCGGCGGCTTCTACGGGCTCAGCCTCGGCCGCTTCCCGCAGCAGAAGGCGATCGTGCTGGGCAGCGACTCCTCGCAGACGCGCCTCGTGAACCCGTTCATCGAGCGCGGCGCCGCGGGAGTGGACGAGGGCTCGCTGATCGTCGACGACGGACGCCTGACCTCGTTCGAGCTCGGCCGCGGCCGGGTGGAGCGCGCGGCCGGCTACACCACGGTCGCCCGCGCCCCCGAGACCATCCCGACCCCTCCGGCCGGACAGGTCAACGAGGGCTGGGAGCGCTCCGGCGACACCTGGCGGAAGGTGGCCGTCTTCCCCGACGGGCACCGCGTCGTCATCGCCTCCTGACCCCGGGCGGCGGCGCCCTCCGCGCCGCCGCCCTCCCCCACTGCACACGGAACGAGCACCAGAACGCATGCATGACGACAGCACCCGCATCGAAGCCCGCATCGCCCGCTTCCGCGCCGAGAGCCTCCGGCCGGCTATCCACCGGGCGGTCGAGCCGCTCGGGATCGAGTCGTGGACCGCTCCGGGCGAGCCGGTCCCCTTCGAGCAGGCGCGGGCCGCGTCCTACGCGCCCGCCCGCATCGGGGAGCCGTGGGGTGCCCCGTGGGGCACCGTGTGGTTCCACGTGCGCGGCGAGATCCCCGCCTCCTGGGTCGGCGTCGACGGCTGCGAGCCCGAGCTCGTCGTCGACCTCGGCTACACCGGCGCCCAGTCCGGCTTCGAGGCGGAGGGGCTCGTCTTCACCGCGACCGGCACGGTCGTGAAGGCCGTCGAGCCGTTCAACCAGTCGGTCCCGCTCGACCGGCTGCCCGGCCGCGAGGCGGGCGACCGCACGGTCGAGCTCTACATCGAGGCCGCCGCCAACCCGAACATCACCGGTGACTGGTCCTTCACCCCCACGGCGCTCGGCGGCCGCCCCGCCGACGGCGCCCTGCCGTCCGACCCGCTCTACCGCCTCCGCCGTCTCGAGCTCGGGCTGCTCGACCGGGAGGTCTGGGAGCTGGAGCAGGACATGGCCGTGCTCGTCGGGCTGATCGGGCAGCTGCCCGGGTCCTCCCAGCGGCGCGCCGAGATCGTCCGCGCCCTCGACCGCGCCGTCGACGTCCTCGATCCGGACGACGTGTCCGGCACCGCCGCCGCGGGCCGGGAGGCGCTGCGGACGGTCCTCGAGCGCCCCGCCTCGGCCAGCGTGCACCACCTGCACGCCGTCGGCCACGCCCACATCGACTCCGCCTGGCTCTGGCCCGCCCGCGAGACCGCCCGCAAGGTGGCCCGCACCTTCTCGAACGTCTGCGACCTGATCGAGCGCGAGGAGGGCTTCGTCTTCGCCGCCTCCTCCGCGCAGCAGTACGCGTGGCTGAAGCGCGACCACTCGGAGCTGTTCGAGCGCGTCCGCGGCCACGTGCTCGCGGGCCGCTTCGTGCCGGTCGGCGGGATGTGGGTCGAGTCGGACACGAACATGCCCGGCGGCGAGGCGCTCGTGCGCCAGCTGCTCGAGGGCAAGCGCTTCTTCCTCGACGAGTTCGGGATCGACACCGAGGAGGTCTGGCTCCCGGACTCCTTCGGCTACTCCGCCGCGCTGCCGCAGATCATCGCCGGAGCGGGCGGGCGCTGGTTCCTCACGCAGAAGATCTCGTGGAACGAGACCAACACGATGCCCCACCACACCTTCTGGTGGGAGGGCATCGACGGCACCCGCGTGTTCACGCACTTCCCGCCCGTCGACCTCTACAACTCCGACCTCTCCGGCGAGGACCTCGCCCGCGCCGAGCGCCAGTACGCCGAGAAGGGCAGCGGCACCATGTCGCTCGTGCCCTTCGGCTACGGCGACGGCGGAGGAGGCCCCAACCGCGAGATGATCGCGGCCGCCCGCCGCACGCGCAGCCTCGAGGGCTCGCCGACCGTCGAGCTGTCCACGCCCCGCCGCTTCTTCGAGGAGGCGCAGGCCGAGTACCCGGACGCGCCCACCTGGTCGGGCGAGCTCTACCTCGAGTTCCACCGCGGCACCTACACGTCGCAGGCGCGCACCAAGCAGGGCAACCGCCGCAGCGAGCACCTGCTCCGCGAGATCGAGCTGTGGGCGACCACGGCCCTCGTCCGCGCCGGGGTCCCGTACCCGGCCGACGAGCTGCGCGAGATGTGGCGGACGGTCCTCCTGCAGCAGTTCCACGACATCCTGCCCGGCACCTCCATCGCCTGGGTGCACCGCGAGGCGGAGGAGAACTACGCCCGCATCGCGCAGCGGATCGAGGAGATGATCGCCGAGACCGTCCGGGCCCTCGCCGGCGAGGGCTCCGCGGAGCTGCTGGTGAACTCCTCCCCCTTCGCCGTCGGGGGCGTGCCGGCGCTCGGCGCGGCCGCGGCCGACCCCGCCGCGGAGCACTCGGCCCCGACGCTCCGCTCCGACGGCGACGCCCACGTCCTCGACAACGGGCTCGTCCGGGTGCGGATCGGCGCCTCCGGGCTCCTCGAGTCGGTCGTGGACCTCGCGAGCGGCCGGGAGGTCGTGCCCGCCGGTGCCGCCGCGGGGCTCCTCCAGCTCCACCGCGACACCCCGAACAAGTGGGACGCCTGGGACCTCGACGACAACTACCGCCGCACGGTGGAGGACCTCGTCGGCGTCGACTCGGTCCGCGCCGGCACCGTGAGCGACCCGCTCGGCCGCGAGGTGCCGGCGGTCGTGATCACCCGCTCGTTCGGCGGCTCCACGGTCGTGCAGACCGTCTCGCTGCAGATCGGCCGGGCGGCCGTCGACCTCGGCCTCGACATCGACTGGCACGAGCGCCGCAAGCTGCTCAAGCTCGCCTTCCCGCTCGACCTGCTCTCGGACCGGGCGACGTCCGAGATCCAGTTCGGCCACGTGCACCGCCCGACCCACGTGAACACGACGTGGGACGCCGCCCGCTTCGAGACCGTCGCGCACCGCTGGGTGCACGTCGGCGAGCCGGGCTTCGGCGTCGCGGTCGTCAACGACTCCACCTACGGGCACGACATCACCCGCGACCGCGCCGCGGCCGGCACCCCGACGACCACGGTCCGGCTCTCGCTCCTGCGCGCGCCGCTGTTCCCCGACCCGGACGCCGACCAGGGCCGCCACCGCCTCGCCGTCTCGCTCGTGGTCGGCGCCGAGCTGCCCGACGCCGTCGAGGCCGGCTACGCGCTGAACACCCCGGTCCGCAGGCTCACCGGCGCCGCGCCCGTCGCTCCCCTGGTGTCGATCGACGACCCCTCGGTCATCGTCGAGGCCGTGAAGGCGGCGGACGACGGGAGCGGCGACGTGATCGTGCGGCTCTACGAGTCGCTCGGCCGCCGCGCCGCAGCGACCCTCCGCGCCGCCTTCGCCGTCCGGGCGGTCACCCGCACCGACCTGATGGAGCGCCAGACCGAGCAGGTCCGCATTGAGAGCTCCGTCGAGGCGGAGTCGGCCGACGTGCGGCTCGAGCTGCGTCCGTTCGAGATCGCGACGGTGCGCCTGGCGCGCTGAGCGCGAGGGGACGAGGGGCGGGAGCAGGCCGGGTCGGCTTGCTCCTGCCCCTGCGTCATGTGGTCTGCTCGATGCACACCGTCCCGATCGGAGAGGTTCCCCCCATGCAGTCGTTCCCCGCCCCGCCCCGCCAGGTGCAGATCGGCGACGCCGCCGCGTTCGCCGGCGTCACTCCGCGGGCGATCCGCCACTACCACCGGCTCGGCCTGCTCCCCGAGCGCGAGCGGGGCGGAGACGGCCGCAGGCGCTACGGCTACGACGACATCATCCGGCTGCTCTGGATCCGCCGCCTGGCCGACGCCGGGGTCGCACTCGAGGACATCCGGGACGCCTTCGCCGTCGCAGCCCCGGCCGGCGCCGAGGACAGCGCCGACCGCGAGGACGAGGTCGCGGGCGTCCTCGCGCGGCTGGACGACGCGCTCGCCGCGCAGGAGGAGGAGCTGCAGCGGAAGCGGGCCTCGGTCCGGCGCATGCGGACCCTCGGCGGCCGGCTGGGGCTGCTCGACGACATCGTCTCGCGCCGCCTCGAGGGCGCACCCGAGGGCTCGCTGCGCCAGGCCGACCTCGACACCCTGCTGGTCACCGAGCGGATGTTCGGCCCGCTGGGCGCCGTCTCCCAGGCCGGCCGCTTCGTGGTCCTGGCCGCCGATCCGGCGCTGCGGGCGGAGGCCGACCGCGTCGACGCCGCCGAGGAGGCCCTCGACGACACGGTCGCCGAGGACGACCCCCGGGTGGAGCAGGTGGCGCGGGAGCGGCACGCCTTCGAGGCCCGGCTGATGCGCGTCGTCGAGGAGTCCGGTCAGCTCGAGGAGGACGAGGCGATCTTCGACGCGTGGGACGAGGCGCACCCGCCCGAGGACCCCGCGCCGGCCCCCGATCCCGCACAGGGCTCCCGCGCCCGGAGCGCCGGCGAGATCATCCGGAGCTTGCCCTACGACGTCTCGCCGGCCCGCCTGCGCGCCATGGACCTGGCGATGCGGCTGGGGATGGAGGAGGCGCCGACGTCCTGAGACGCGGGGTCACGCCCGTCCGGTCACAGGACCTCTCGCAGCACTTCCAGCGCCCGCTCGCGGTCGCCGACCCCGCCGCCCTCGTGCCCGCTGTACGGCCACACGTCGATCGACGTCTCGCCGCCCGAGACGTTGTGGGAGGCGAAGACCGTCGAGGGCGGGCAGATCGGGTCCATCAGGCCGACCGAGCGGTGCACCCGGCAGCGCAGGCGCCGCGAGAAGTGGACGCCGTCGACGTAGGAGAGGGTCCGCTCGACGGCGTCGAGGTCCTCGGGGCGGGTCGCCAGGTAGCGGGCGATCTCCACGTAGGGAGCCTCGTTCGTGACGGTCGTCGCGCGCAGGACGTCGGAGAGGAAGGGCACCAGGGCGATCGCCGCGCGCACCCGGGGGCGCAGCGCCGCCGCGGCGGTCGCGAGCGCTCCGCCCTGGCTGCCGCCGAAGACCGACACGCGGTCCGGGTCCAGCCCGGGGAGCGCCTCCACCGCGTCGACGGCGAGCGCCGCGTCCGCGATCAGGCGCCGGTAGTAGTACGTCTCGGGCGACTCGATGCCGCGGGTCGTGACCCCGGGGTACGCGGGTCCGCTGCCGTGGGGGTCGGGGGTGGCTCCGGAGCGGGCGAGGCGGCCGGCTCCCTGGCCTCGCGCGTCGACGACCAGGTGCGCGTACCCGGCGGAGGCGATCCAGAGGTGCTCGATCGGCCGGCCCCGTCCGCTGCCGTACCCGGGGTACTCGATCACCACGGGGAGCGGGGCGCCCGGGTCGACCGCGGGGGTCACCAGCCAGGCGGCGATCGGCTCGCCCGCGAAGCCGGGGAACCGCACGTCCCGCACCCGCACCAGCGGGAGGCCCGCGTCGACCGGCGCGGCGCTCACGGCGGAGCCGCCCTCCCACCCGAGCGCGAGGGTGGCCCGCCAGAAGGCGTCGAAGTCGTCGGGCTCCGCGACCTCTGCACGGAACTCGCGGAGGGCGGCGAGGGGGCGATCCGTGAACACCGGGTCAGCCTTTCAGACCGGAGTGCGCGAGCCCTTCCACGAACTGCCGCTGAGCGAGGAGGAACACGGCCAGCACGGGCACGACCGTCATCGTCGCCGCGGCGAGCTGCACGTCCCACATCTCCCCGCCGTAGGCGTCGGTGAAGCGGGTGAGCGCCTGGGGCAGGGTGAAGAGCTCGGGCGAGGTCAGGTAGACCGTCGGCTCGAGGTACATGTTCCAGGACCCGAGGAAGGTCAGGATCGCGACGGCCGACAGCGCGGGCTTGGACAGCGGCAGGAAGATGCGCCGCCAGATCCCGAAGCGGCCGAGGCCGTCCAGGCGCGCGGCCTCCTCGAGCTCGCCGGGCATCGCGATGAAGTACTGCCGCATGATGAACGTGCCCAGCACCGCCGGCGCTCCGACCATCGGCACCAGCAGCAGCGGCACGTGGGTGTCGATGAAGCCGAGCTGCCGGAAGATCTGGAACAGCGGGATGATCGTCACCTCCGTCGGCACCAGCAGGCCGGTCAGGACGACGAGGAACACCGCGTTGCGGCCTGGGAACGGGATCCGGGCGAAGGCGTAGCCGGCCAGGCTCGACACCAGCAGCGTGACCACGGTGACCGTGACCGCGATGTAGAGGCTGTTCCAGTACTGGAGCGCGAACGGCTGGAACCGGAACGCCTCGGCGTAGCCCGCCAGGCTCGGCGAGTCCGGCAGCAGGGTCGGCGGGTTCGAGAAGATCTCGTTCACCGGCTTGAACGACGAGGCGATCATCCAGAACGTCGGCACCGCGAACGGCAGCACGAGCAGGATCAGCGTCACGACGAGCAGGGCGGTCATGAGCGGGCTGCGGCCGCGGCGGCGCTTGACGGGCGGCTCCGGGACGGCTTCGAGGCGTGGCGTGAGCGGGGTCCCCTGCTCGACGACGGCGTCAGTTCTCATAGAAGACCCATTTCCTGCGCAGCTGCCACTGCACGACCGTGAGGATCAGGACGAAGAGGAGCAGCATCAGCGAGAGCGTCGCGCCGTAGCCGATGTCGCTGAACTCGAAGGCCTGTTGGAACACGTAGTAGACGAGCACTGTCGTCGACAGCTCCGGCCCGCCCTCGGTCAGGACGGCGACCTGCGCGAACGCCTGCAGCGAGCCGACGATCGTGAGGATGCCGGTGAGGAGCAGGGTGGGCGAGATGAGCGGGAGCGTGATCCGGAAGAAGATCGCGCGGGGGCTCGCGCCGTCCAGGCGGGCCGCCTCGTAGAGGTCGCCCGGCACCCCCTGCAGCGCGGCGAGGAAGAGCACCATGTTGACGCCGACGCTGCGGATGACCTGCGTGACGATGACGCTCGCCATCGCGGTGGGTCCCTCCTGGAGCCAGTTCGGCCCGTCGAGGCCGACCAGCGAGAGCAGGCCGTTGATCGCGCCGTTGTCCTGGAGGAGGAAGCCCCAGACGAGGGTCCAGGCGACCACCGAGATGACGACGGGCGAGAAGAAGAGCGTGCGGAACAGGGCGCCGCCCGGGATCCTCCGGTTGAGCAGCACGGCCAGGCCCAGCCCGAGGGCGAGGTTCAGGACGACCACTCCCCCGGAGAAGACCGCGGTCGTGCCGAGCACCGCGCCGATGCTCGGGTCGTTGATCGCCCGCTCGTAGTTCTCGCCGCCCACGAAGGTCATGGAGCCGGTGAAGACGTTCCACTCGTTGAGGCTGAACCAGACCGCGAGCCCGACGGGCAGCAGCACGAACACGATCACACCGAGCAGCTGGGGCGCGATGAAGAGCCAGCCGGCGAGCGCGTCGCGGCGCCGGAGGTTCCAGTAGGCGCCGGCGGGAGCGGATCGGCGGCTGTCCGTCGAGGTCGCGGTCACGGGATCACTTCCCCTGGAGGACGGGCGCGATGGCGTCGCAGACGCCTCCGAGCACCTCGGCGACGTCGGCGTCGGCCGACCACATGCGGTCCAGCGCCGTCTTGCCGACCGAGGTGATCTCGGCAGGGCTCGTCACCGGAGGGGTGGCGGACACGTCGGCCAGCTCGTCGACCACGACGCGGTCGAGCTGCTCGGCGCTGAGGCGGGTGTTGACCTTCGCCAGCTCCTCACCGGACAGCAGCGACTCGCGGGGCGGCGGGAAGAACTGCGCGAGCTTGGCGGAGTTCTCCGGGTTGGTCATGAACGAGAGGAAGCCGGTCGCCTCCTCCACGTGGTCGCCGCCTGCGAGCGCGGCCATGCCGGCCTGGCCGATGTTGCCGTACTCGCCGGCGGGGCCGACGGGCAGCGGGTAGATCTCGAACGGGAACGAGCCGTCGAGCAGGCTCGCCCGCGAGACCTGCGCGGTCGTGAACGCGGCGTCGCCGGCGAAGAAGTCCGCCGTCACGCCGGGTCCGGGGGTCGCGCCGCTGACGTAGACCGAGTCGTGGAAGAACTGGAACGCCTCCACCATCTCGGGCGAGTCCATCGTGCACTGGGTCCCGTCGTCGCTCCACGGCTGGGCTCCCCAGCCCGCCCAGAGGTTCGCGAGGCTCAGCCAGCCCGAGAAGTCGAAGTCGCGGATGATGTAGCCGGCCTTGCCGGTCGACTCGTTGACGGCCGCGCCGATGCGGTCGACGTCCTCCCAGCTGAGCGTCGCGGGGTCGACGGTCTGCCCGGCCTGCGCGATGAGGTCCTGATTCACGTACAGCGCGAACGGCGAGTTGGAGAACGGGTACGCGTAGAGCTCGCCGTCCTGGCTGAACGACTGCGCCACGCTGGGCAGGATGTCGTCGTACTCGTAGCCCTCGGTCCCCTCGAAGGTCTCGGTCAGCGGAGCGAGTGCTCCGGCGTCGATCAGATCCTTCGCGATGTCGCCCACCCAGGCGAGGTCGGGGGCGTTGCCGCCCGCGGCCTGCGTGGTCAGGGTCGAGTTGTAGTCCGCGAACGGGAGGGACTCGAAGGTCACGGACTCGGTCTCGGGGTGGTCGGCGATGTACTCGTCGGCCATCGAGTCGAACAGGGCGAGCTGCTTCTCGTCGGAGGTCCAGACGGACATCCTCAGAGCGACGGGTGCTGAGTCGTCCCCGCCGCCGGCGGCGCCGCAGCCCGAGAGGGCGGCGATCACTCCGACTGCGGCGAGCGAGGCCATCAGCTTCTTCGCTGGTCTCATCGTCTCTCTTTCTCCAATGGTCTTCTCGGTGTTCCCGGTCAGTACCCGACGACGTCGGGCCAGTGGGTCTCTACGCCGCGCGACTCGAGCCTCGCCTGCAGGCGGGCGACGAGGGCGGGGTCGGCGGCGATCTCGTGGGGCGACAGGTCCTCGGCGAGGGCGAGGGCCGCCAGCTCGCCGACGGCCTCGCCGATGTTCCACTCCACGGGGTGGAGGCGGTACGCGCCGTTGGTGATGTGCGTCGTCCCGATGTTCTTGCCCCCGGGCAGCAGGTTCGTCGGGGTGCGCGGCACGAGGGCGCCGAGCGGGATCTCGAACGGCGAGCACTCCACGTCGAGGTAGTTGTCGCCTCCGGTGGTCGGGTGCAGGTCGATCCGGTACATGCCCACGCCGACGGAGTCGTCGAAGCGCGCAGGGCTCCCCGTCCCGCGGGCGGCGACGGACACGTCCTGCTCGCGCACGGTGGTGAGCGCGCGGATCCGGCGGGACTCGCGGATGTAGGGGGCCTGCGCGAGGCCGTCGGCGGTGCCCATCACGTCGCCGCGGAGCCGGAGCCCGGGCCAGCCGCGGCCGCCGTCGGGCCGGGGCGCCTCGGTCTGGAGCCAGTAGAAGTACGACAGCGAGAGCGCGCGGGCGCCGGCGAGGTGCTTCTCCGGCTCCGGCACGTCGAGGATCGAGCTGTCGAGGTAGTCGAGCATCGGCCAGTTCGCGAGCACGATGTCGCTGTCGAGCGCGCCCGGTCGGAGGGTCTCGGTCGCGAGGATCCGGCGGAACATCCAGAGGTCGGTGTCCCCGCCCTGCGCGCGCTGGTCCGCGGTGCGGGTGTCGCCCACGGCGTTCACGTGCATCGTGCGGGTCTCGGGGCGCAGCGTCCTCGGGTTCGGCGCGGTGAAGGAGAGGAGCTTCCCGCCCCAGAACGGCACCTCGTACTCGTGCCAGTAGTCGTAGTCGGCCGGGCGTTCGATGGTGTGGTCGCCGTCCGCGCTGTCGAAGCCGAAGCACCAGGTGACGGCCTGCACGTTCATCGGGTCGGCGACGGCGGGAGCGCTGGGCTCGCCGTGCTCGTCGCGCGACTCGGAGCCCGTGACGTAGTCGACCTCCGTGAGGGGGAGCAGCTCCCCCGTCTCGGTCGCGTCGACCACGTACCGTCCGGAGACGGCGAGCTCCTCGCCCGAGACCGGGTCGCGCAGCAGGACGCGCTCGATCCGGCCCGGGCCGCCGTCGACGGCGAAGGGGACGACGCCGGTGACGACGCGGATCGCTCCGCTCGAGCGGTAGGGGGCGAGCATCTCGTCGAGCACGGCGACGGCGACGCGGGGCTCGGCGCAGAGCCTGCTCACGAGTCCGCGGCCGGGGTTCAGGCGGTCGTCGCGCATCGCCTCGGCGGTGAGGGGGTAGTTGCGGCGGTAGTAGCCGCGGATGCCGTCCCGGAGGCGCCGGTAGTCGGCGGTGACGCCGAACTGCTCGACCCAGGTGTGCTCGTCCGGCGGGACGCCCTGCGAGGTGAGCTGGCCGCCCAGCCACGGGTACTGCTCGGTCAGCACGACCGAGAGGCCGTTGCGGGCGAGGGCGATCGCCGCCGCCACTCCTCCGAGGCCGCCGCCGATCACGGCGACATCTGCTTGCATCGGGGTCACGCGTCCGCCTCGTCCTCGTCGACAGTCTGGGTTATCGGCCTACTACCCTTGGCTAATACGTATTGCCGATTGATTAGACCGTAACGCACGAGTGTCCGGTTGGCAACGGTCTCCGCCGTTCCGAGCGACGCCGCGGCGACCCGCGGGCGTCCTCAGCCGGAAGCGGGCCGGATGTCAGGGCTCGGTGGCATGCTCGACCCCGAGCGCGGCCGGCGGGCGGCGGCGCGGAGCGGAGCAGCATGATCGGGTTGGATCTCACCGGGCGCACGGCCCTCGTCACGGGGTCGGGGCAGGGCATCGGGCTGGCCATCGCGACGACGCTCGCGGAGGCGGGCGCCGAGGTGATCGTCAACGCCCGCTCCGAGCGGTCGATCCGCCGGGCGATCGAGGCCGTCGGCGCGGCGGTGCCGGAGGCGCGGGTGCGCGGAGTCGCGGCCGACGTGTCGACGGAGAAGGGCACGGCCTCCCTCCTGCGCGCGGCCGCGGAGGTGGACGTGCTCGTCAACAACCTCGGGATCTTCGGCTCCGCCGATGCGCTCTCCATCGACGACGACGAGTGGCGCCGCTACTTCGAGGTCAACGTGCTCACCGGCGTGCGCCTCACCCGTGCCTACCTCCCGGGGATGATGGAGCGCGAGTGGGGCCGCGTCCTCTACATCGGCAGCGACTCCGCCGTCGTCACGCCCGCCGAGATGATCCACTACGGAGTGTCGAAGACCGCGCTGCTGGGCGTCTCGCGAGGCTTCGCCAAGGCCGCCGCCGGCACCGGGGTGACGGTGAACAGCGTGCTCGCCGGGCCGACCCACACGGGCGGCGTCGAGGACTTCGTCTACGAGCTGGTCGACCGCGAGCTCCCGTGGGAGGAGGCGCAGCGCGAGTTCATGCGCCTGCACCGGCCGCAGTCTCTGCTGAAGCGCCTCATCGAGCCGGAGGAGATCGCCCACATGGTGGCGTACCTCGCCTCCCCGCTCGCCTCGGCCACCACGGGCGCCGCCGTGCGCGTCGACGGCGGCTACATCGACTCGATCGTGCCGTAGCGCGCGCTCCCGGGGCTTCCCGGGGCGCCCGTCAGTGCGGAGGGGCGACCGAGCCGCCGGGGCGCCACGGGCCGCCGATGCGCTCCTGGAGGAGCGGCGCCGCCGGGTCGGCGAGGCGGGCGAGCAGCGCCTCCACTCCGCGGCGGCCGAGCTCGCGGCCGGGCGCGACGAGCAGGTCGAGCGCCGGGTCGGCCAGGTCGGCGACGTCGGGGTCGGAGGCGAGCAGGACGATCGAGAGGTCCTCGGGCACGCGCAGCCCGCGGTGCCGCACCTCGTGCGCGAACCCGACGGCGGCGCCCCCGTTGACGATCACCACGGCGGTCGCGGAGGCGGGGTCGAACGAGCGGGCGAGGGTGCGGCCACCGGCGGGCGACTCCTCGCAGCGCAGCAGCACGCCCTCGACGCCGCGGGCCGCGCAGGCGAGCGCGAACGCCTCCTGGGTGCGCGCGTAGGGGCCGAAGTCGGCCGCGGCGTCGCGGTCCGGGCCGAGCACGAGCGCCACCCGCGCGTGCCCCAGGCCGGCGAGCCGGCCGAGCGCCTCCTCGACCATGCCCTCGAAGTCGATGTCGACCCAGTCGAGGGCGGACGGGTCGCGGGTGCGCCCGATGAGGGCGAAGGGCGTGCCGGAGTCCCGAAGGACCGGCACGCGCTCGTCCTCGCTGGTGACCTGCATCAGCACGACGCCGTCGATCAGGCCGTCGGCGCGCAGGTCCGCGAGGCGGTCGGAGCCGCCGACCGTCGGCCACAGGACGATCGAGTGGTCCTGCTCCGCCGCGGCCTCGGCGGCTCCGAGCAGGAACGAGGTGGCGGTGTTGAGCGGCCGGCTCGACACGAGCGGATAGACGACCGCGACGATCCCCGAGCGGCGCCGCGCGAGGGCGCGGGCCAGGGCGTGCGGCCGGAAGCCGAGCTCGTGCATCGCCGCCCGCACCCGCTCGCGGGTCTCGGGCGAGACGGGCTTGGTGTCGTTGACCACGAACGAGACCGTCGCGATCGAGACCCCCGCGAGGCGCGCGACATCTCTCATCGTGGCCACCGCGCCTCCTCCGCTCGCGCCGCCCGGCCGTGGTTGACGCGGGGCGGACGTCTCCCGCATCCTAGGAGACGCGGCCGGTAAAGCGGTTAACCCCGTGTCGGGCCGCCCACTGCCGCACCGTCTCCACCGTCGAAGAAGGAACACCGTGACCACACCCTCCTCCCCCGTCCGCGTCCTCGTCTGGGGCGAGAACCGCCATGAGCAGATCGAGGAGAAGGTCCGCGCGATCTACCCCGACGGCATGCACAGCACGATCGCCGACGGCATCCGCGAGAACCTCGGCGAGCGCGCCTCCGTCTCCACCACCACGCTCGACGAGCCCGAGCACGGCCTCACCGAGGACGTCCTCGACGCCACCGACGTGCTCGTCTGGTGGGGCCACATGGCCCACGGCGACGTCTCCGACGAGATCGTCGAGCGCGTCCAGCGCCACGTCCTCTCGGGCATGGGCCTCGTCGTCCTGCACTCCGGCCACTGGTCGAAGATCTTCGGCAAGCTCATGGGCACCACCTGCACGCTGCGCTGGCGCTCGGAGCAGGACCGCGAGCTGGTCTGGACCGTCGACCCCACGCACCCCATCGCCCAGGGGATCCCGCACCCCTTCCTGATCCCGCAGCAGGAGATGTACGGCGAGTTCTTCGACGTGCCGGCGCCCGACGAGCTCGTGTTCCTCTCGACCTTCTCGGGCGGCGAGGTCTTCCGCTCCGGCATGACCTGGAAGCGCGGCCACGGGCGCATCTTCTTCTTCTCCCCCGGCGACCAGGACTACCCCGTCTACCACCAGGCCGAGGTGCGCCGCGTGATCGCGAACGGCGTCGAGTGGGTGCGCTCCTCGCGCCCCGAGCGCCGCCTCCCGGTGCTGCAGCGCTACGAGACCGAGGACTTCCACAACGGCCAGGACTACGAGGGAGCGCTCGTCCGATGACGGTCCGCCTCGTCCAGGTCGGCGCCGGCGCGATGGGCCGCGCCTGGATCCGCACCATCCGCGACTCCCCGGACGCCGAGCTCGTCGGCCTGGTCGACCTCGACGTCGACCTCGCCACGGCTGCCGCGGAGGAGGAGGGGGTCGGCCCGGTCGCGGTCGGCACCTCCGTCGCCGAGGTCGCCGCGCGCTCCGGCGCCGACGCCGTGGTCAACGTGACCGTGCCGCGGGCGCACCTGCCCGTCAGCTCGGAGGCGCTGTTCGCCGGGCTGCCCGTGCTCTCCGAGAAGCCGATCGCGCCGACCATCGCCGAGGCGCTGGTGCTCGCGGCGACGGCCGAGGCCTCGAGCCGGCTCCTGATGACCAGCCAGTCGCGCCGCTACTACGCGGCGATCACCGCCTTCCGCGAGCAGATCGCCGGGCTCGGGCAGCTGGGCACCGCCTCCGTGCACTTCGCGAAGGCGCCCCGCTTCGGCGGCTTCCGCGACGAGATGGACCACGTGCTCCTGGTCGACATGGCGATCCACGCCTTCGACGCGGCGCGGTACCTGCTCGACAGCGACCCGGTCGCGGTCTACTGCGAGGAGTACAACCCGGGCTGGAGCTGGTACGCCGACGGAGCCGCGGCGAGCGCCGTGTTCGAGTTCGCCGGCGGAGTGCGCTTCAGCTACACCGGCAGCTGGTGCGCCGACGGTCTCGAGACCTCGTGGAACGGCGACTGGCGCGTGAACGGGGCCGGCGGCACCGCGCACTGGGACGGCGACGGCGCTCCGGAGTGGCAGTCGCGCGAGTCGGAGGCGGTGCGGACCGCCACGCTCGAGCCCGTGCCCGAGGAGATCGCGGGCTCGCTCGCGGAGTTCGTGCGGGTGCTGGGCTCGGGGGCGGTCCCCTCGGGCGAGGTGCACTCGAACGTGCGGAGCCTCGCGATGGTGGAGGCGGCGGTCCGCTCCTCCGAGACGGGTGCGCGGGTGCGGCTCGACGACGTGCTGGAGGAGGGGTACGCGGAGGCGCTGACGCTAGCGCGCGACGAGCGCGTCCGCGCGGCCCTCGGCTCCTGGGGCTCGGCCGCGGAGGGCCTCGCGCGCTGACCACGCCGCCTGGCGGATCTCGAGGCGTCCGTGCCGGCGGACTGCGGCACGCGGCGTCTCGAGACCCCGCCCGGTCGCGGCTCCGCCACCGCGCGTTCGCCGGGCGGACACCTGCGGGCGGCGGCGCGTTCACCGGGGGCGGCCAGCGTGGGCGGGTTCCTTCGAAGCCGCTCAGGAGACCCGTGTCCTCTCGTCATACCCGCACCCGCACCGCCGCCCTCGCCCTCACCGTCACCCTCGCCGGCTGCACCCTCGGAGCCGCGGCCCTGCCCGCCTCCGCCGCGGGCGACTCCTTCTTCACCCGTATCGCCACGGTGCCGGCCTACCTCAACGCGGCCGACCCGTCCGCCGACTCCGCCGTCGCCGAGATCTCGAGCGCGTCGCCCGACGGCCGCCTGGTCTACTCGACGGACTCCGCCGGGCAGCGCATCGACGTCCTCGACATCTCGGACCCCGACGCCCCCGAGCCGCGCGGCGGCGTCGGCGTGGGCGGCGAGCCGACGTCGGTCTACGCGACCGGCGAGTACGTCCTCGCGGTGGTCGACACGAGCGACGGCGACTTCGCGAACCCCTCCGGCCACGTCAGCGTGCTGCACGCCGACGACCTCGCGCCCGTCGCGAGCATCGAGCTCGGCGGCCAGCCCGACTCCATCGACGTCACCACCGACGGCTCGACCGCGGTCATCGCGATCGAGAACCAGCGCGACGAGGACCTCGCCCCCGAGGGCGGCGAGGAGGGCGACCTCCCGCAGGCGCCCGCCGGGGAGCTCGTGGTGATGGACCTCGCGGGCGACCCCTCCGCCTGGGTGCCGGAGCACGTCGACCTCACCGGTCTCGCCGGCCTCGACACCCCGTCGGACCCGGAGCCCGAGTACGTCTCGATCAACCCGGCCGACACGGCCGTCGCCGTGACGCTGCAGGAGAACAACGCCGTCGCGATCGTCGACCTGGCCACCCGCTCCGTCACCGCCTCGTACACCGCGGGCACCGCCTCCGTCAGCGGCATCGACACGCTCGACGACGACTCGATCTCGCTGACCGGCTCGATCACCGACGTCCCGCGCGAGCCCGACGCGATCGGCTGGGTCGGCGACGACCACGTCGCGATCGCGAACGAGGGCGACTGGAAGGGCGGCACGCGCGGCTGGTCGATCCTCGACGCCGCGACCGGGGCCGTGCAGTGGGACGCCGGGAACTCGTTCGACCACCTCGCGGTGCGCCTCGGGCTCTACCCGGACAAGCGCTCCGACGCGAAGGGCTCCGAGCCCGAGGGCCTGCTCTCGGCCACCTTCGACGGCGTCCCCTACGTGTTCGTCGGCGCCGAGCGGGCCAACTTCGTGGCCGTCTACGACGTGTCGGAGCCGACCGCGCCGCGCTTCGTGCAGGCGCTGCCGTCGACGCCCGGCCCGGAGGGGCTGCTCGCCCTGCCCGAGCGCGACCTGCTGGTCGTCTCGAGCGAGACCGACGACGCCGAGGCCGCCGTCCGCGCGAGCGTGCAGCTCTACGCGCTCGGCGCCTCCGCCCCCGCGTTCCCGACCGTGCTGTCGGCCGACGTCGACGGATCGCCGCTGCCCTGGGGCGCGCTCTCGGGCCTCTCGACCGATCCGGCGGCGCCCGACCGCCTGTACGCGGTGAGCGACAGCGCCTACGCGCCGAGCACACTCCACTCGATCGACACCTCCGTCTCGCCGGCGCTGCTCGACACGACCCTCACGGTGACCGAGGGCGGCGAGCCCGCCGCTCTGGATCTGGAGGGGATCGCCGCCCGCGTCGACGGCGGCTTCTGGGCCGTGACGGAGGGCGGGACAGGCGACGGCAACGCGCTCCTGCGACTCGACGCGGACGCCGCGGTGACCGAGCGGATCGCCCTGCCCGCGGAGCTCGCCTCAGCGCTGGGCAAGCAGGGCTTCGAGGGCGTGACCGTCGAGGACGGCGCCGCCGGTGAGATCGTCTGGACGGCGCTGCAGCGCGAGGCCTCGATCGACGCCGACGGAGTGGTCCGGATCGGGCGCTACGACGTCGCCGCCGACAGCTGGAGCTTCTTCGGCTACCCGCTGGAGGCCGTGTCCGGGGCGGACGGCGACTGGAACGGGCTCTCGGAGATCACGCTGACCCCCGCGGGCACGCTCGCGGTGATCGAGCGCGACAAGCTCAACGGGCCGGACGCCGCGCTGAAGGCCGTGTACACGGTGCCGCTGCCGACGGAGGCGGGCGCGGCGATCGGCGAGACGCTGCCGATGCTCGAGAAGACCCTCGCGGTCGACGTGCTGCCCGCGCTGCAGGCCGGGAACGGCTGGACCCAGGAGAAGCTCGAGGGTCTCGGGATCACCGGCTCCGGCGAGGTGTTCGCGGTGACCGACAACGACGGCGTGGACGACGCGAACGGCGAGACGGTGCTCGCGTCGCTCGGCTCCGCGGAGTCCGTGTTCGGGGCGGGGACGGTGCCGACTCCGGGACCGACTGTCGAGCCGACGGTGGCGCCGACGGCTGAGCCGACCACGGCGCCGACCGCGCAGCCCACCGCGCCGCCCACGGCCGAGCCGACCCGCACGCCGGCTCCCGCTCCGGCCGGCGCCGTTCCTCCGCGGACCGGCTCGGGACTCGCGAGCACCGGCGTCGAGACGGGCTGGACCGCCGCGGCGGCCCTCGCCCTGCTCGCCGGCGGAGCGCTCGCGCTCGGAGTGACGCGCCGCCGCCGCGACGCGCGCTGACGGACGCCGACGGCCCGGGGGAGAGTGTCCTCCGGGCCGTCGGCGTTCCCGCCGCGAGCGGGGCGGGTGGGGCGAGTGGTCGGGTGTCAGCTTCCGGTGTCAGCTTCCGGTGGGGGCGTCCTCGGTGTCGGGAGAGGTGCTCTCGGAGGGCGCCTGCGGGGCGCCGGCCGGAGCGGGAGCCGGCGTGCGGGTCGGCTCGGCCGTGGGCGGCGC